>NZ_JAPZQM010000107.1:0-20135 GCF_027530565.1 Microcystis sp. LE19-10.1B
ATTTTTCGATTCGATTCGGCAAACTATACCGATATTTTCTAGGTGTAGATAGCCTTGAATACAGGTTCCTTGTAGGTTCAAAAATTTGTCAAGTATCATAAGTAAAATACTCGGGTTTTTGACTATTATATCAAATCTTAACTCGATTGTCTATCTTTTGGTATTAACCTGTTGATGCCTTAAGTCCTTCCCTGTATGGATTTCAGCTACTTTTGAGCGTAGGCGCTCTCATCGAATTTTATTTTAAGTTAATTATTTGCATAACAATTCCCGAAGAGCCGGAAAATGGGTCATTAAAGCTTAATTATCAGGAAAAAGCTCTGATCGTGTCTAAATTCTAGCTTTCTTTCGGGGCAAGCTTTCGGGTGATCAATAACTAACAGAAACTAAATTTTCGAGTTGTTGTTAGAAAATAGGCGAGCGCTCGCTTATAAAATAAGAGTTTCAGCACTTATGTGTTGACAGGGATTTTCCGAGATAGAAGAGCGATAAGATTTTTATTCACCTATGATAAACCTATGGCCTAAAATAATCATAAGGAGACAACATCACTCAATTTAAACTACTGACAGGAGAAGGAAAAGTCGGGACATACGGCGACTTGTTAAAATTAGGTAGTAGAGGAGATCACTTAACCCCTCATCATCTACCATCCAATGCGTATATGAAAGCGAAAATCAAAGGTTACACAACTAATCAAGGAATTGCTATCATGATGGAACACTTATCCCCCGGAAAAGGAGGTCGTCATCGTCAAACCTTATCTTATGGTAAAAGTCCAGACTTAACCCTTTCCCCTCGACAAACCTTAGCACAAGAAGTTTGGGATATTCGCTCAATTTATCTAGGTCAAGGATTATATAATGCAGATATTAGAAAGGGATTACAAGAACTCATTCAACTTAATAAAACTACCTGGTCAACCTTTTTTGATTAAGGAGCAACAACCCCATGAATTTAATAAAAATCCTACAAGAGAATCGCTTAATGAAAACACCCCAAGAAATTAACTTATTTGAGGAAACATTAGAAAAACTTGCCAAATATCCTGATGATAAACATTTAAAAGACTTACATCTTATCCTAGATGATAACTGTGAACATCCTGAAATTATGTTTAGTTTATTGCATTTTTTAGAAGATTTTGAAACCCAACAACAAATACAAGCTTTTATTGAAGTGATTCCTCAATTAATGATAACTGCACCAGAATGGACAAAAATCATTCACTATCGAATGATTAATGATGAATCTGCTGTTAAAATTTATCAGAATAGTCTGGAATTAGCCAATCAAAAAACACCTCATTTTTTGTATCAACTTTTACTAGAAAGCGTCAAAAATTATATTAATTCATCCTCGGAGGTCATCTTAACCTAAATTTTTGTATGACTTATAGAAATTAAAATGATATTTTGGTATCTGTAATCCCTTAAAAAATGTCGCTTTTTCTGGCATTTGTTCAACCTTGATTAATTTAATTTGAGACTCAGTGACTTCCCCCAACCCCCCAAAAGCCTGGATTGGGTAATAAAATCAAAAGTAAACCGCTCAACTAAACTTACTCAAACTTACTTAAAAGCCTGAAAGCTTAGTCATTCGTAGTGGGTCAAGCACTACAGGATTAAACGGCAAACCCTTTATTCCCTGGTCAATGACATCAGGAATTACTTTTCTAATGATGTTAAATGACCCATTGACATCGGCATTTAACAACTGATTTGTTCCCATTTTATACAGTCCCCTAGCTAACCTTTTTCCCTTAAATAATGGTTTTTCTTCACCATATTTAGGTAACTCATCCCTATCTAAAGCACTGGATTGTGAGGTATAGGATTCTTCAGTTATTATGACTTTTATTCCTTTTAATTGAGCTTTGTAGGTTAACATTTCTATTAATCTATAATGGGGAATATTAACAAATTGTTGATTATTCCTTTTTCCTAGATTAAGACATTGTTTTATCCGCTCATTATGCCCAATTATTAATGTCCCTATTTGATGAATAATACACCAATCTATTACTCTTTTACTGGCTGTGTGTAGATAATTTTCTACTCGACAGTTTCGTTTATGGGTTAGGAATATCAATCTCTTAGATGAGGGTTGATTATTTCTGGTTTTCAGTTGAGATTGTAAGCGGGAACGTTGTTTGTTGTAGAAGGTGTTAATTGCTTTTAACGGTCTGCCATTTACCAAAAGAGGTGCTACACCTGTTTGATTTGTAGTTACAGCCATTAAGTTATTAACTCCTAAATCTATCCCAGCTATCTCTTGTTTATCTGTGGTTTCCGACCGTCTTTCATAGACTATTTCAATGACATAACAGCTACTTTTGGGGACAATTCTCACTTCAATTATTTCTCTTCGGGAAGTGGTCAATTTTACGTCGCTCATAGACAAGTGACAAATTCCTTCTTTTAAAGGTTTTTTATAAATTGATTCCTGAGAATATATTAGTAGGTTTCTTCCTTTGGTTTTGTCCTTATACTTAATAATTTTAGGTTTTCCTAAAAATTTTTCAGGGTGTTTTTTCCAAGCTCTAAAAGCGGCAAAATAACTAATCCAAGCCTGATCTAATCTTCTGATTATCTGCGTGCTTCGGTTTCGTGGGTAAAGCTAAATAATCTGAGGTTTTAGATACCAGATGATAGAGTTGATTAAAACTCAGTTTTTGGGAGTTTTCAAAGAAATATTGGCGATAATGGTAGTTAGCTAGATTGAACAAATTTTTTGACAAGAAGGCATAATGGTCGATTTCTGACCATAAGGGATGGTTTTGACTGATAATATGACGTTCAACTAGCTTCATATCTTGATTATACCTGATAACGTTCTTAAAATCTATCGGTGGCCAAAGTTACTTATTTTAGCTATCTAGCTACAGAAATGAGTAGCTTTAAAAAGCTTTAGGTAGGTTTTTGGTTTCTGTGGTTAACCCCAATTTTAAAAGAGAGTTTCCCCTTAAAAATCCCAACCTATATCTTGAGCAATTAAACCCTCGACACTGTGGCCATCTTCTCCTTGAGACATGAGGTAACGTTCAATTAAAGGCAAACCCCTGTGTTTGTTAAGCAGGGAGCAGGGAGCGGGAAGCGGGAAGTGGGGGGAACAAATAAAATAATCTCCCGTCTCCGAGTCTCCTGACGACCGACTGCTGAGGGCTGATAGCGAAAATAACTGATCTGATCCCCTAGCGTGATAAGCTGTGTATTGGCTAATTTTACAAAAAATTAAGACTTTCCCCTTGTGGGAGTTATCAGCTAAAACCCAGAGTAGACATAAACAATGGTAGCGACAACAGAAACTAACGTTGGTAAAATCGTCCAGATCATCGGTCCTGTCATCGATGCCGAATTTCCCAGTGGCAAACTGCCCCGTATTTATAATGCCTTAACCGTAAAAGGAACTAACTCCGCCGGTCAAAATCTATCGGTTACTTGTGAAGTGCAACAGTTACTCGGTGATAACCAAGTGCGGGCCGTTGCCATGAGTACCACCGATGGTTTAGTGCGCGGTATGGATATCGTGGACACCGGCGCGGCGATTAGCGTTCCCGTGGGTAAATGCACCCTCGGTCGGATTTTTAACGTTCTTGGTGAACCCGTGGACGAAAAAGGACCGGTTAACGTCACCGAAACCTCTCCTATTCACCGTCCCGCTCCCAAATTAGTCGATCTTGAAGTAACACCGACGGTTTTTGAAACCGGTATCAAGGTGATTGACCTGCTCACCCCCTACCGTCAAGGGGGCAAAATCGGCCTCTTCGGGGGTGCTGGTGTGGGCAAAACCGTCATTATGATGGAATTAATCAACAATATCGCCATTCAACACGGTGGTGTCTCGGTTTTTGGCGGTGTGGGTGAAAGAACCCGCGAAGGAAACGACCTCTACAACGAGATGATCGAATCGAAGGTAATCAACGCTGATAACCCCGAAGAATCGAAAATCGCCCTCGTTTACGGTCAGATGAACGAACCCCCCGGAGCGAGAATGCGCGTCGGTCTCTCCGCTTTGACCATGGCCGAATACTTCCGCGATGTCAACAAGCAAGACGTACTCTTATTTATTGATAATATCTTCCGTTTCGTGCAAGCCGGTTCGGAAGTATCGGCGCTCCTCGGTCGGATGCCTTCTGCGGTAGGATACCAACCCACCCTCGGTACTGACGTAGGCGACCTGCAAGAGCGGATTACCTCCACCAAAGAAGGATCGATCACTTCCATCCAAGCGGTCTATGTACCCGCGGATGACTTGACTGACCCCGCTCCCGCTACTACCTTCGCTCACTTGGACGGAACAACAGTACTATCCCGGGGTCTGGCTTCCAAAGGTATCTATCCGGCGGTAGATCCCCTCGGTTCCACCAGCACCATGCTCCAAGCTGATATCGTCGGTGATGAACACTACGGCACCGCTCGCGCCGTCCAATCTACCCTGCAACGCTATAAAGAGTTACAGGACATCATCGCTATTCTCGGTTTAGACGAATTGTCGGAAGAAGATCGTCTCACCGTTGACCGCGCTCGCAAAATTGAGCGTTTCCTCTCGCAACCTTTCTTCGTGGCGGAAGTGTTCACCGGTTCTCCAGGTAAATACGTTACTCTCGCTGATACGATCAAAGGCTTCCAGATGATCCTCAAAGGTGAACTCGATAGCTTACCCGAACAAGCGTTCTATATGGTCGGCAATATCGATGAAGCGATCGCTAAAGGCGCAAAACTCAAAAAAGGCTAATTAAAAGTCAGTAGTAACCGCTAAACGCGGTTACTAAACCCAGAAATCTGCCAAAATTATCGTTATTATCACCAATGAGCATTACAGTACGGGTTATTACACCCGATCGCATTGTCTGGGATAACGTGGCTGAAGAAGTAATCCTACCCAGTTCCACGGGACAATTAGGTATTCTTAGCGGTCACGCTCCTTTATTAACTGCCCTGAATATTGGCGTAATGCGAATTCGACCGGGGAAAGACTGGGAAAATATCGCGGTTTTGGGCGGTTTTGCCGAAGTCGAAAATAATGAGATCAAAGTCCTCGTTAATGGGGCGGAATTAGGCTCAAAAATCGATAAAGAAAAAGCTCGCGCCGAATACGAACAGGCCCAAACCCGTCTCGATGAAGTCAGTAAAGGGGATGACCGTCGCAAAACTATCCAAGCGCAACAATCATGGCGCAAAGCTCGCGCTAGATACCAGGCCGCTGGTGGTTTAGTATCGGTTTAAACCCAACCAAATCAAATTAAATTAAAGCAAAATCGGGCGGGTTTATATAAACCTACCCGATTCTTTTTCAGTTATCAGTTATCAGTTATCAGTTCTCAGTTATCAGTTAAGTAGGGCTTTCTGAATAAATCTAAAAACCTGGTTGGATAAGACTTTTGGACTTTTTTCCCCTCAAAAAGTACCAGATATGGGAGTGATCAGGGGGAAATTCAGGGACTTTTTCCCTGAAAATTAGGTAATTGACCCCCTCAAAATCGGTAAAACCCCACACCCCAGACCCCACACCCTACACCCTGCCCCTAGGAAAAACTTTTTCAGCAGACCCTAGATATTTATTCACCTCTGGAGGTTATTAATTATGAAGGTTAAGCAATTTGATTGTGTGGAAATGAAACGGTTGAGTAGCGAAAAAATCTATGAAGACATTAAAAATATGAAAATAAAGGAAGAATTAGCCTATTGGCAACAAGCTACTAAAGAGTTAGAAAAACTTCAAAGTCAATCATAGTTTAGCGAAGGGATCGCAACTACAAACCTGGTTCGTTATTCCCCCCTTATTTCGCAGGGAAGGGGGGTTAGGTCATTCGGGCGATTTTTCATGTTGGCAAGGTCATATTCTGGTTTCATGGTTTTATTATCGATAATGTTTACCTTCGTTTTTACCCGTAAAAGTCCTCATTTAGAATCTGTTCAGGTGTGAAAGGACAAGCGAGGGGATACTCACTTTCTTGGGGAATACGAATACCAAATTGAGCGCGTTTACCCTGTTTGATGGCGACTTTACGAGCGCTGGAATAGGCTTGTGTGATGGAGATTAAGAGATAAGATTTAAGAGAGGGAGTCTTAAGTAAATCATCTTGAACGCGCTGGCGATGCTCATCTACTGAGTTATACCAACTTGCTTTCATTGTCTCAGGAGCATCATGCTGTATCTTTAATTTGAGTAAGTGAATCAACAAGACCATTAAGTTGCTCTCTAAGGCGCGTTTCTCTGACTTACCCAAATCTTTTAACTCCTCAATTAAGTTTTCTATATCCAGTTGTTCAAACTGTCGATTCTGTAATTGATGAATAGTTTGCTCAATCCACAACTGAAGATCTTGTTCGTAAAGTGTTGTGGGATTTTCTTGAATGTCCGATTGTTTTAATAAGTTCATTTGGCTTTCATTAAGTTAACGGTAGATGAATAATTTGGTCTTTATATTTATTATTATACTTGATCTTTACCAGATAGTGTGATCGCATTGGGTTCTTAATTATTGACCTCTCCCCTGGCCTTTCTCCTACAAGGAAAGGGGAGAGAATTTAGCGAAGAGAGCTTCGACTACAAACTAGGTTTGTTGTCAAGGCTCTAGCCCGAACAAGTTTAACCTGTTTTCTTTAGGTAGTGAGAAGCTAAATGGGCATAACCCCATTGCCCACATTGGGTAACTTGTCTAAAATTGTATAGTGTATGAAGAGAGGAGAAGATGTCATGGAGTATCAGAATTTTTCGCTCATCGAAGAAGATATTCAGGCTGACGCTCGAGGGCGGATTAGCCTTGGGACTCAATGTAGCAACCGTCACTATCGGATACTGATGAATGCAAGCGGGGAACTCCTCCTGGTTCCCATGGTTGCGATTCCAGAGCAAGAGCTATGGGTATTTCAGAATCCTAGTGTCCGCGAGTCGCTCAAACGGGGGCTCGCGGAAGCCAGCACGGGAAATTTAGCTGAAGAACCCGTCGATTTAGACGCTATGCTTGAGTTTGCTGAATCTATTCCTGAAGAAGTCGAGGAGTAATTGAATTTCTCTTTACGACAGACACAGGAAGCTCGAAATACTCTATCTGAATTGCGAGCAGAAGCGGAACAGGCTCAAAAGACTCGCCTGGCTCAAGGTAGGACAAAAGCATCGAAACAAGAGGGTCTCTACAAACAGGTAACAAAAGCCCTCAAGCTCCTCAGTACAAACCCAAGACATCCGGGACTAAAAACCCACGAATTTAATTCCCTCGATAACCCTTATGATGCAACACAGAAGGTTTTTGAAGCCTACGCCCAACAGAATACACCGGGAGCCTATCGAATTTTCTGGTGCTATGGACCTCATTCGGGGGAAATCACCATTCTCGCTATTACACCTCATCCGTAGATCACAACATTGTAGGGGCGAAGCATTCGGGCAATAACCTATCGCTGAAACCGTAGATTTCCTATCCGAATGCTTCGCCCTTACTTTTTCAGCAAGCCCGAAATAGTTAGCGCTGAAGCGCAACAACAAGCCAGGTTCGTGAGGGAGTGAGGGAGGATCATCACCCCATCACCCCATCACCTCATCACCCTCTCTTTTTAAAGCCGGATTTAGTATTAGGGGGGAGTTAGACCAAACCCCGCACCTCCTCAACCCCAATCCCCAAAATATCAGCCGCAGCAACGAAAATCTCCTCATCTTGCGTTTGCTGATAAAGAGCAACAAGAAGAGGCAAAGAAAAGGTTTGTACACTGTAACTATCGTTAAATTCTGCCCAAATTTGTAAGGCTTGCAGGTAATAACTTTTGGCTTGGCTCAATTCCCCAACTCCTTCGGCTACCATTCCCAAATTGTTCAGGGTTATGGCTTGGGAGATGCGATCCCCATATTCAATGTAAATCTCGAGAGCCCGCTGGTAGTAGAGCCGCGCCTGCTCCCATTCCCTCAAGTCTTGCGCTAAGATTCCCAAATTGTTCAGGGTGATGGCTTGCTCGTAGCGATCCCCATATTCAATCTTGATCTCAAGAGCTTGCTGGTAGTAGCTTCGGGCTTGCTCCCATTCCCTCAATTGTTGCGCTACGATTCCCAACTGGTGCAGGGTGCTGGCTTGGGAGTAGCGATCGCCATATTCAATGTAGATCTCAATAGCTTGCTGGTAGTAGCTTCGGGCTTGCTCCCATTCCCTCAATTCTTGCGCTACGACTCCCAAATTGTGATAGGCATTTCCCAATGAATAGGCTTTTCGTTGCTCGTCCACCCCTTGGAGATTTTGAGTTAATTCAATGACTTTTAGATAAGTCTGTTTCGCTTGTTCATAGTTTTTTGTATCTTTATAGGCGATGGCGAGATTGCCCAAAGCACCAACAATGTTACTACCGATTATCCCAGTTTTAATCTGCTCAGGATAACTTTGACAAGCTTGACAAACACTCTCGCATAGTTTCAGTCTGCTACTAACATCATTGGTAACAACAAAATGATTATATAAGCAAAAGAAGATATAAATATCTTCCTGCTTCTCCAAACAAATCTGCAACGCATTAAACAGATTTTCATACTCCCAGCGACAGAACAATATCCCTAACTGCTTCTCTTGCGGATTTTTGGAATCTAGTAAGTTATTATAAGAACCTGCCAAGTCTCGGTAATGATTCTTAAAACCCTCCCAAATTGCTGCTTGCGTCTCTGGTGCTAATTCCTTTAACTTCGTCTTCAAGAAGTAGGGAAAAATGGGCTGAATAGTCAAAAAACTCGGCAATTCTTCACTCATCGGCGAAAGCAGTCCCCAATGAATCGCTTCTTCAATTGCTGCATCAAATTGGTCAAACTGATAGCCTTGTAAAGGTTCTAATTTTTGTAATTCTTCACTGTAAAAAGGAATGAAATCCCTGTGAATAAACCCACTAAAAGGCGCTAAACAGAGTAACAACTTCTGCGCCTCCTCCGACAAATTACTGTGGGAATATTCCACACATTTGATGATATTATTAGTCTTATCCTTATCCCCCACATCAGCTAATTCCGCCAACTGTAACCCTTGCCAAATCTCCTCCGGTGACTGTCGCTTCAGATTCGCTAATACCACTTCCATCGCCAACGGATATCCCGCCAACAACTTCATCAAGCGCTTAAAATAATCATCCTTTTTAATCGCATTTTTCCGACTCTTCGCCTGACGTTCTAAGATTCTCTCCGCTAATTCAGTTCTCGACTCTTGGTCTAATCCTTGTAACTGATAGATATTCTCCTTAAAAGTCCTGCGTTGCAGCCAAGTTTCCTCACTGCGAGAACCCAAAATTACCTTCGTTTTTCCCCCGACCAAATTCTTGAGAAATTCGGCGATTGCTTCCCTTTCATTCTCCGGTAAAGTATTCTGAATTGCTAACGGTTGTCCCGTCACCGACTCCAGATTATCTAAAATCAGAATATACGCCTCACTGCGGAGTTTTTGCTCTAGTTTCTTTACTCGCGCTTTCAGGTTCATCGCTTGGAAACTCGCCTGTTCAAAGCGATTATAAATTACCTGACCAATTTCATAGACAATCTGTTCTAACGTCCAAGCTTTTCTATCATAACCAAAATAGAAAATATGGGTCGCCCAGTTGGTTTTCTGCCACCATTCTCGTAGATAATTGAGTAAAGTAGTTTTTCCTGTCCCTCCCATTCCTTTGAGTAAAAGGATATTATGTTTCAGCAGCGCCTTTTCCATCTTGAGAATTTCTAAATCCCTGCCGACAAAGCCGTATTCTGGTAAAGGAAAGACATATTGATTGCCGATATGTTCCCAGTATTTTTCTTCCTCTTCTGGAGTAAATGGACGCAAATTGAGATTAATTTTACCGCGACAATAAATCACCGGTAATAACCAATCTTCTAAATCTATTATCGTATTATAATAGGCGCGGCGTTGCTTATTATTGAATAACTCTAACCGTCCTTTTCGCATCGCTTCCGTTAGGTCTTTTCCGTTCAATAATTGCTGATAAATTGGTTTCATCATCAACTTAGCTGCAGAAACCGTCACCGAATATCCCATCGCCACCACTGCTTGCATTCCCGCAGTCATCAAACGACTTCCTAAACTGGTTTCCCGATAGTCTTCTGATTCCTGGAAAATTTGCTTTGCTGACTGACAAGCATTGAGAATACAAATAGGGATATTTTTCCCAGTGAGTAAATTCGCTAATTCCGTCGCTTCTACCGGAGTTGCTTGACCTTTTTCTTCTCCTTCCAGAAACAGAAAAGCTTTTACTCCCTCATATTCTGCTAAATCCTCCAGTCCCCATCCCCTTTGATAGCGCCAAGAATCCCCGTGAACCTGTCTTTGGTACTGTTCATATTCCATTAATCCGCCATGAACATCGAAATGAATAACATGATAGTATCCTTCTCCCTTCTCATCCAGATGTCTGGTTAGTGATTCATAAGTTCCGGGACGCAATATATCAATTTTTACAGGTATTTCACTACTATTTACCAGTTCTACCAAAGGACGGGAAATCGTGCGATAGTTAACATCAGATTCCTCATTAGGACGCGCAATCACCACCAGAAGATTGATAGTAGGATAAGTGGCCATTTGCACCGGGACAACTGTAGCCCCTCGACGCTGGCGGGAGATGATACAATCTATAGAAAAAGGACGCGGTAAATCAGGATCTTTCAGCGCTTCCCAATGTAAAGCTTGAAATTCTGGCGACTGACTTTCGATGATAATTTGCAGTTGACTTAACTGCTTTCGCAAGTCTCGATATTCCCCATAAGCATTTAAATTACTCTGGAAAACCTGTTTAAATAGGTTTTCGCCATAGTTTTGGACACTGTTGGCGGCTTTTTGCGCTTTATCCGTCCCTAGCGTCGGAAATACTAACCATTCCTCAAAGTAAGCTAAACGGCGCTTAACCTGCATGATCCAACAGCTATAACCCTTTTGGAGTCTATATCGGTGATCCGAAGTAAAAGCCGTTTAGCTTACCATTCTAGGTCTTTTTCTTCTTGGTTAGTAAAGGGATCAGTAACCGTAATTGGGTAGCTGTTACCGCTATCAAAATTGAGAGTAGCAGTAAAGCCACCATCGTTAATTCCTTCTTCGCGGATGGTGAGGACTAACATAGAGATAAGTTGAGAATTGTTCTATTACAACTCTTCAGCAGTTTAACGGTATTATACTGGGAAAAACTTATTGCTTTTAGCCTATGGATGTTCGAGCGGCAGTTGCCCTAGAAGCGGGAAAACCCCTAACTATTGAAACGGTACAATTAGCAGCACCGCAAGCGGGGGAAGTGTTAGTAGAAATCAAAGCCACGGGAGTTTGTCACACCGATGCCTATACTCTCTCTGGGGCCGATCCTGAAGGCTTATTTCCCTCAATTTTAGGCCATGAGGGGGCTGGAATCGTGGTAGAAGTGGGAAAAGGTGTCACTAGCCTAAAAGTGGGGGATCATGTTATTCCCCTATACATTCCCGAATGTCGTCAGTGCGAGTACTGTCTCAGCTTTAAAACCAATCTCTGTCAAGCAATTCGTCTTACCCAAGGTCGGGGAGTAATGCCGGATGGAACCAGTCGTTTTTCCCTCGATGGTCAGCCGCTTTATCACTACATGGGAACCTCGACTTTTTCTAACTATACCGTACTGCCGGAGATTTCCCTAGCTAAGATTCGCCCCGATGCTCCCTTTGAAAAAGTCTGTTATATCGGCTGCGGAGTCACTACAGGTATCGGTGCGGTGATTAATACCGCTAAAGTGGAACCGGGGGCAAAAGTGGTGGTTTTTGGTCTGGGAGGTATCGGTTTAAACGTTATTCAAGGGGCCCGTTTGGTGGGGGCCGATATGATTGTCGGGGTCGATATCAATCCCCAGAAACAAGCTTTAGCGACCAAATTCGGGATGACTCATTTTGTTAATCCCCAAGAAATCGAGGGGGATTTAGTGGCCTATCTGGTGGATTTAACTAAGGGTGGGGCCGATTATAGTTTTGAGTGTATCGGCAATGTCCAGATTATGCGTCAAGCTTTGGAATGTTGCCATAAAGGTTGGGGTGTTGCCACTATTATCGGTGTAGCTGGGGCCGGCCAAGAAATTAGTACCCGTCCTTTTCAATTAGTCACCGGACGCGTCTGGAAAGGTACGGCTTTTGGTGGAGCGAGAGGCCGTACAGATGTACCAAAAATAGTCGATTGGTACATGGAGGGCAAGATTAACATTGATGATTTAATCACCCACGTTCTACCTCTGGCAAGGATTAACGAGGCCTTTGACCTGATGCGCCAAGGGGATTCTATCCGCAGTGTGATTACATTTTGAACAGGGATAATGTTAAATTGGGTTAAGAAATACTTGACAAACTTTTAACTATATGTATGCGCCAGTTTCCAGGCTCTCTTTAACTTACTATAGAAGCGATCAATCTTTGTGTCCTCTGTGTCTGGAGTGGTTCCTTCCACTCCCAGTATTTACACCTATTTTGTTAAGATATATTGCAGATACCCTGAACTTTAGTAAACAGAGGAGCTAAATCACCTAGTATTGCGTCCTTTTCAGTGTTGCCAAAGGCACGGCGTAGCCGTCCAGTAAACAGTGAAAAGACATCAGGAAAGTGCTATTTAAAACTACTCACTTAGAACTCAAATCTGATAAGGGACTTGCGCTTTGATAATGTACCTTTTGGGCGAACGCAGTTCGCCCCTACATTCTGGACAAAATCCGTTACTGTAGGGGCGCAAAGCTTGCGCCCTCCGATCGATCAGGTTTGCTGATCACCCTAAGTAGGGCGAGAGCCTTCGAGATGTTAGGGACTTGCGCTTTGATAATGTGCCATCTGGCTGGTCTAATTCTTCTACAGAGCGATTTTCCGGCTGGGATATTATTCCCACGCAAGTCCCTAACTGATGACTAATAACTTTTAAATTTTTAACTTTAAGCAAATGCGTAATAGTGGACTCCTCTCAAAAACCAAAGTCAAACTGAAACGGAAAAAAACGCTCACCTCGCCGACGCGGCCAGCGCCGAATAAATTACAGAATAAAATCAAAGATAAGGAGCGTCTAGTCGGTCGTCAGCGTCAGTCATGGCTAATTATGGGATTAATTAGCATTGTCCTGCTAGGAGGAGTCGGCTCGCGCTTGGCCTATTTACAACTGCAGCAAGGACAAATTAACCGAGAAAGGGCAGAAAATAACCGGATTCGCATTATTCCCAAACCCCCAGTCCGGGGCAACTTATTCGATCGCAATGGCAAAGTTTTGGCCACGGCCCGCTTAACCCATGCGGCCTATATTTGGCCCAAATCCCAGCGTAATCCCGCCCAAAAACTCAATCTTGACCGTTTAGCCAGTATTTTAGGCATTCCCAAAAGCGACCTAGAAAAACGCATTAACGAAGCGGACGAAAACCCCTCCACCCTGATCCGCATCGCTAGGGGTTTAACTCCAGCCCAAATTATCGCCCTAGAGGAATACAAGGACGAATTAACCGGCATTGAAGTGGACGTGGAATCAGTGCGTTACTATCCCAATGGTAAAATCGGGGCGCATATTCTCGGTTATACCGGGGAACTAACCCCAGAGGAATATAAAGCCAAAAGACCCCAGGGCTACCGATTGGGAGATGTCGTCGGTAAAATGGGTGTAGAAGCCGCCTACGAGTCAAAATTGCGGGGAGAATGGGGGGGAATGCAGTTAGAGGTCAACGGATCGGGACAAGTAATCCAAATTCTCGGCCAAAAAATTGCTAAACCGGGGCAAGATGTCACCCTGACACTAGATTTAAAACTCCAAAAAGCCGCCGAGGCCGCTTTAGGAAAACGCAAAGGTGCGATCGTGGCGATCGATCCCCGGGATGGTTCCGTGCGGGCCATGGTCAGTTATCCTAGTTTTGATCCCAATGTTTTCTCGGCCCCAATTACCACCGCCACTTGGAAAAAACTACAAGCGGAGGGCAACCCGTTTGTTAACCGCGCTCTCCAAGGATTCCCCCCCGCTTCCACCTTTAAAGTCGTCACTGCCACTGCTGGCATGGAATCGGGTAAATTTCCCCCCAATACGGTCTTAAATACCTTTGCCGCCCTTTATGTGGGGGGGACAGCTTTTGGAGAATGGAATCACGCCGGTTTTGGTCCGATCGGTTTTGTCCGGGCCATGGCCATGAGTAGTAACACTTTTCACGGTCAAATTGGTCGCGGAGTGGGGGGGCCGGCTTTAATTGCCATGGCTCGGCGCTACGGTTTCGGTCAGAAAACCGGGATAGAATTAGCGGAAGAAACTCCGGGGTTAATTGCCGATCGCGATTGGAAGCTGCGTAATTTTAAAAACTGGGATTGGTCCGTAGGGGATACGATTAATATGTCGATCGGTCAAGGATTTACCCTGGCGACTCCCCTACAGGTAGCTGTGATGTTTGCTGTCCCCGCTAACGGCGGTTTTTTGGTGAAACCGCACCTTTTACAGGATGCCCGGGATGTTAAGGAATGGCGCAAGTCTTTGAACATGAAACCTAGCACCCTAGACACCCTGAGAAAGTCCCTGAGAGCCGTGGTAGCGGAAGGAACCGGTCGGGCCCTATCAGACCCCGCTTTACCGCCTGTAGCGGGCAAAAGTGGCACAGCAGAAGCACCTCCAGGCAAGTCCCACGCTTGGTTTGGAGCTTTCGCGCCTTTTGATAAGCCCGAAATTGTCGTGGTCGCCTTTGCGGAACATTCCGGCGGTGGTGGTGGTAAAGTGGCCGCACCTATGGTACGTCAGGTAATGGAGGCTTATTTTAATGTGAAGCCGAAAGAAGAAAAACCCCGGCCGAAGCCTTAGAGACCTGTGGCGGTAAGTGGCACACAGCGTACGGTAATTCCCGTGGCCGTGGCCATTTTTTGCGCCCAAATTGCCAATATTTCAGCGTTTACGGGTTTGAGAATTTGCATTCCGTCGGCAGCGGTGAGGGGATTATTACCGCGGGTTTCTAATTGTCTTTGTCTGGCCCGGGGACGGGTCGGGGTGTTAAGCTGAATTTCATCCGGTTGTAGCTGTTGCATCAAATCGATATACTGGTCTTGCTCTTGGGGCGACCAAGAGGACAGCACCATGGTTTGAATTGCTAGTTTTCCCGACCATTCTTGGCGAAATTGTCTTAATCCCGACCAACAACTCTGCCAATCCAGGCCGGGGACTGGACGGTTAACCCGTCGCCATTGGGACTCGGAAACAGCATCGATTTTAGCGGCGACGATATCAGCTTTGCTCAAGTCTTGACGCACTTGGGCATCTCCCAAAAGGGTACTATTGGTTAAGACCGCCACCGGCCGCCTGGTCATTTCCTTGACGGTGGCCAGTATTTCCCCTAAATTGAGGGCGAGGGTGGGTTCCCCGCTACCACTGAGAGTGACTATATCCACGTCCCAAGGGGCAAAAGTGCTTAAATCCCTGCTAATTTGTTCGCTAGTGATAAAAATTCTTCGCTGCTCGGTTTTTTGCTCAATTTCTCCTAACTGACAGTAGGCACAGTTAAAGGAACAGGTGGAAACTAAACCAATCGGATCAATGCCCAGAGAGCTGCCGAAGCGCCAAGAGGCAACCGGACCATATACGGAGCAGAAATAATCCTGGCGAGCAGTCATCGAAAATACCGAAAGAAGACGGAGAGGGAGGGATTCGAACCCTCGGTACGGTCTTACGATTCGTACAACAGATTAGCAATCTGCCGCATTCGACCACTCTGCCACCTCTCCAAGATGACATTATTTTAGTCTAACATGAAAGGCCGATTTTTGGCAAGTAATTTTTGGGCAGTTAATCGCCTAAACGACCATCCTCCATATTGACAATGCGATCGGCGATGTCGAGAATCCGGTTATCGTGGGTGACAAGTAAAATCGTGCAACCTTGTTCTTTTGCCAATTTCTGCATGATTTCCACCACATCGCGCCCGGATTGTTTATCTAAGGCCGCGGTCGGTTCATCAGCGAGGACTAATTTGGGATGACTGACGAGGGCGCGAGCGATCGCAACCCGTTGTTTTTGTCCCCCTGATAGATCATGGGGATAGTAATCAACGCGGTTGCCTAAACCGACTGACTCCAGAATTGCCGCCGCTTTTTGATCGAGATCTTGTTCTAAAAACTCCTCGTGCAGTTCCAAAGACATCCTAACGTTTTGTTTCGCTGTGAGGAATTTTAGTAAATTATGTGCTTGAAAAATATAGCCAATTTGTCGGCGAATTTTCAGCATTTTGCCCTTACCAATTCCTAACATTTCTTGGCCGAGAATTCTTAAACTGCCCGCTTGTGTCGATCGCAAACCTCCCATTAAACTTAATAAAGTAGTTTTCCCCGATCCCGAAGGACCGGTCATAATTACTACTTCCCCCGCTTTAATTTCCAGATCGATATCGTATAAAACCTGTTTTCTTAATTCCCCCGTACCAAAATAGTGATTTAAGCCTTTAATGGCAATTACGGGTTCATTAGGGCTAAAATCCCCTAATTCTCGCTCTTTTTGAAAAATCGGCATTATTTCACCCTTGATAGCTTAGAAAATATCGGCTGGATCTGCTGTCCTTAATTTGCCCATAGCGACAATTCCAGAGGCAATACACATAATAATTGTCAGGATTAAAACTTCGATCGCCCTAGCGGTAGTCATCACTATGGGTAAAAGTGTAGCGGAGGAAGCGAGATTATAAACACCGAGAGAGACGATAAACCCGGGTATATACCCCAAAACCGCTAGTAATAAAGCCTCTTGCATCAAAACCCCGACTAAATACCAATCACCGTAACCCATAGCTTTTAGGGTAGCGTATTCGGGTAAGTGATCGGTGACATCGGAATAGAGAATTTGATAGACAATGACGATACCGACGATAAAACCCACTACTGTACCTAAACCAAAGATAAAACCAATGGCTGTACTATTAGCCCAATAGGTTTTTTCCCTTTCAGCAAATTCTTCTAAAGTAAGGACTATTACTTCATTTTTAGGGAAAAGTGCCTGTAAATTGCCCTTAACTGCTTCGATATTTGCCCCTGGTTGCAGTTTCACCAGTCCTATATCGATTTCGTGGGGTTGACGTTCGGGAAAGAGCCTTAAAAAGGTAGAATCACTGCTAATGACGTTACTATCGGCAGCAAAGGAGGCACCAAGGGTAAAAATTCCCGCTACCTGTACCTCTTTTTTATTTAACTGAACTGTCAAATCGGGGTTTTTCTGGAGTAAATCGGCAATTGGACCGAATTCTGGTCTTCCTGCCTGATCGTACAAGACGCGATTTAACATCTTCAGATCACTGGATTTTTGATTAACTTCCGGGAGGGTAAAAACCCGTTGACTGGGATCAAAACCAAAGACTAAAGTAGTTCTTTCTAGGGCAGTTTCGGGATTGCGCCACTGGGCCGAAGCAATATAAACTGAGGCTAAAGATTGAATGCCCTCGACTCTTTGAGCTTGGTACAAGCGATCGCGTGAGAAACTTTTCACCGCAAAGAGGGTGTCGAATTGGGGATTAATCAGGACTAAATCCGCATCGAGGACATAATGGGGTTTAACGGAAGCATCAAATAAGGCATCCCGAAACCCCAACTGCGTGAAGATTAAGAAGTCAGCAAAGGCAATCCCGGCAATAGCTACAATCAAACGGGTTTTCTCTCGCGTCACCTGTAACCAAGATAGGGGCGTTTTTTTGAATAGATGGGTTAGTTTCATGGAAAACCTACTCATTGATAGTTACAGTTACTTGGGAATTGGTTAAACCTGCCACTTTTTCACTGTTTTCGCGATCTAAGGCAATGCGGACAGAGATCACTTTGCGATCGAAGTTTTCTCCCGGTTGATTGCTGAAGATATTTTGTTGGTCAACTTTTAAGGCAATTAAGCGCACTTTTCCGCTAACTTCGCCCTTAAACGCCGATCCGGTAATCGTGGCAGTTTGTCCCTTGCGAATTTTCCCGATATCGCTTTGATAGATTTCGGCAATTACTTCCATGCGCTCGGTTTCAGCAAGGTCAACAATTCCTTGATCGCTGATTTGTTCCCCGATACGGGTATTGACTTTAATCACTTTGCCGGTAATTGGCGATCGAATATAAGCCTGATTTAACTCGGTTTGAGCTTTTTTAACGGCAACTAGGGCAGCATTTACCTCCGCTTCGGCTGCCTGCACATCGACTCCCCGCACTTCTGAGACTTGATTTAAAGTGGATCTGGCCTCTTTGATCTGCTGTTGACCAGTGGATTCAATCCGGGCTAGGGTAGTCTTGGCTTCTTCTATCTCTTGTTTACCAGTGCGTTCAATCCTCTCTAGGGTAACTTTTGCTTCTGTGAGTTGTTGATTACTGGTTTCTAAATTTAGTCTTTTACTATCAAAACTAGAGGCGGAAATTGCCCCTTCTTGATAGAGTTTTTCGTAGCGATCAAATTCAGCTTTGGCATTGCGATATTCTGCTTCTAATTTGCCAATTGTCGCTTTTTGGGCAGCCCTATCCCCTTCTAATTGCGCTGTTAATCTTTGGATAGTTGTCCGTTGGGTTGCTTGATCCCCTACCCATTGTGCCTCGATTTTTCGCACGTTAGCGGCATTAGCATCGATTTCACCGACTTTTGCCCCAGCTTTCACCTGTTCTAGTTTGGCTGCGGCTACTTTCACCTGTTCTTGTGCCTGTCGCAGGTTATCCTCTAATCTTTCCTGACTTTCGAGAATGGCGATTATTTGTCCCGTTTTGACGCTATCTCCTTCATCGACTAATAATTGCATGACTCGATCGGAATCAAGCAACATCGGGGCAGATATGCTGATAATTTCTGTCCTCGGTTCAATTCTGCCTAAAGCGGTGATTTTTTGCGGTACGGGCGACGCAATTACAGGGGTTTTGGTTTCGGGTTTGCTGGCGAATTGGGAAAGACTATAAAAGGTGGTTATTCCTAATAATCCTGTGCCTAATACTATTAACCCGATCATTAACTTTTGATTTGGTTTTACAAAAGTTTTACCGTTCATAATTTTTTAGTTAATAAGTGATTGTTGGGGGTTAACAGTTTTTCTGCAAATAAGTAGTAATAATTTTACCTAATAATTCCATTTGTTCATCGATCGCAATCTGTTCATTGCACCACAGGCGCTCTAATATCAGTCCATTAATAACGCTGACAACTAACCAAGCTACACTCGGATCGCTAATACCTAAAATCTCGATTACTGCCTGATGATAGCGGCGATCAACGCGCTCAAAAAGTTGACTACGACTCAGTTCTTCTCGTCCTTGGTATTGAGAATAATCAATCCATAAGAATAATTGTTTGATGCAGTAATCCTCGCGATTAGTCATAAATTTGCCGAGAATTTTTAGCTTTTCTGTCAGGGTTTTTCCTCGATCAATCTCGGCTTTAGCTAATAAAACATCCTCTCGGCACATCTCCTCGACTAATTGCTCGAAAAGTGCCGCTTTACTGGGAAAGTAGTGGTACAGCGTTCCCGTGGACACTCCCAATCCTTGCGCTAATTCTCTCGTCGTCATGTTAGCATAGCCTTTCTCGGCAAAGAGTTCGGCACTTTTTAAGAGGAGTTCTTTTCGGTATTGTTCTACATCTACTATCTTAGGCATAAGTTTAATATCGAACATTCGTTATATTTTAGCTTAACATTACTATAAATGGGGAAATCGGCTCTCCCTTTGCCTGTATGCTAGAAAGAGGAGCTAATTCGTTGTTGAGCGAGCTTTTTCGCAAGGATTGACAGTATGGGTAATATTCACGAGCAGTTATTAGAGGAATTAGCCGAAGTGGAGTGGAGTGACTTGATCCCCCATGCTCAAAGGGATGCGCTGATCCTAGTTTCCGATTCCCTCAATTTAATCGAAGTGGCAGAAGCGATCGCTGGTGATCAGGTTGCTCAAGTGCAGAATTGGATCGGGGAAAAACTACTAGAAAAACCGACACAAGAGCAATTAAGCGATTGGAATTCCCATCCCGATAACCTTTTTAATACACTAATCGTGCAACCTTTTGTGTTAATTCAGACCATAGCTTAGATAAAACCAAACCCCCCAATCTTGTGGGATTGAGGGGTAGGAAAGAATAATCCTGGCATCGAGCTATTGTCCCGGTCGGCAACCCGACAAGTATCTTGGCCACGGTGAAGTTTCACAACCGAGTTCGGGATGGAATCGGAGTGGTGCCATCACGTTAAAGACACCAG
>NZ_JAPZQM010000604.1:0-5331 GCF_027530565.1 Microcystis sp. LE19-10.1B
GGAACCTTTATTTTTGCTTTTGTCACCATTGGTTTAATTCTTTTGGCTATCCAATTACTGCTTAAACGCCCTCAACAAACATAAATTATGAATTATGAATTGGAAGTGGGGAAGTGGGGAGCTTTTCAGTGATCAGTAAACAGTAAACAGTGAACTGATAACTGATAACTGATTAACGGACATTTTGAGCGGTAAAATCTTCGATGAGTTGTTCTAAAGCGGCCGAGGAGGCGCGGGTAATCAGAAAACATCGAAACTCTTGGCCTTGACTGAGATATTGGGAATAGGCCGCCTGTAAAAAAGGTTTATAGCCGGGGTTTTTGCGAATATACACCTCAAAAAAGGCCAAAGATAGAGAATGGGCGTAACTATCGATCAGATATGGTGCGGGCAGGGTAAGATCGGCTACGGATTCGATCGCTTCGTTAATTCCCGCATCTAGTACCGAAAAATCGACGTGAGCTTGACCTTCAATCAGAGCTAAATATTTATTTTCGGTGTTGAGCAGGGGAAAAGAGCGCACCTGTTCAAAAATAGCGGGGGTAGCGGGATCGTAGGTTCCTGCCGCTACAAAAGTGGGAATTTCGATCTTAGCCAGTCCTTTAGCCCCGAAAATACTCCAATTAAACGGATTAACCGCAAAAATCGCTTTTATTCTCGGATCGCGAAAGTTGTATTCTTCTCGCGGTAAATCCAAAGCACGACACTGCAGCAAGAGGGAGACATTGAGAAAAGCCAATCTTCTTTGGCAGTCCCGTTGTAAATTCTCGAAATCGATTGTCGCTCCACCCACAGCTAAGGCTGTATAACCGCCGAAGGAATGTCCACCAACTCCCACATTATCTACATCTAATTGCCCCTGAAATTCCCCCGCGTTGCGTCTTTGCAATTCATCGATCACAAAAGATATGTCCAATGGACGATTGACAAATTCGTTGGTATAAAAAACCGTCCGCGATAAACCAGCGAGCAGATTCTGCACCTGTAGGGTATCGCTGCCGGGGTGTTGGGGTATGGCGACGAGATAACCGTAACTAGCCCAATGTTCCGCTTGTCGGACAAAATCTTCAGGACGAGAAGCTAAACCGTGGGAAAAGACGATAACGGGGGTTTTCTGGGTTAATTGCCCCTTGGGTTTGACAATAATTAGATAAAGTTCCCTCTGACGACGGCTATCGGTTAAATCCAGCCGCATCTGTTCCACTTGTTGCGGTCCGGGTTGTCGGGGGTCAGTCATGGCGGTAAAATTAATTTCACCGGCCTTTTTAGCTTCTTCTAAGGATAATTGCGCCACCTTTTCCGTGAATACTGTGGTGGCTTTCAGGACGACATCGATCGCCCGAGCTAGTCTTTGCACTTTTGTCACATCAATCTGCATATTAGTGGGCAGATTACGCAGCAGATTAAGAATAGTTACCCCTCCCGGTTCAAAAGCCGATTTAATTAGGGCAGAACGCAGGGCAAATTTACCATTAATACCCCCTTGAATGGTGATCAGTTCCCCTAAAAGGTTGAGAATATCTTCCCCCATTCTGGTGTTAAAAAAGCGCGAGATCAGGACGGGATTAATTTCTTTACTTGTGGTTAAAGCTTGCCGAAATTCTTTTTGTTGTTCCGCAGTTGTATTACCTAAATATTGTCCTAGATTAGCGTCAATTCTGCCAGTTTTGGCAAACTTTTCTAGGGAACTAATTTCTAGGGTACGACTAAAGGGCGCTAAGATAAAAGTGATTCTCTCGGCCGAGAGGACAGGGAAGCTAGTCAGTATTGTTCCTAAGCAACCCAGAGCGATCAAGCGACCGATTTTAGCTAATTGCAACAAGTTTTTCTGCTCCTTTTCTTCCTGCGTTCCTATTCCCTCTGCATTATAACAGTAACTTCGCAGTTTTTAACGTTTTTTTTGCTTGACTATCAACAAAAATTATCAATTTGCCACGGTCGATAATCTTGACCTAGAATAACGGGTAACAAGTCTCGAAAATTCCAATCTCGCCGATTTCAAGCTACCTAATACCGGCGGTAGTCAATGATAACCGCTCACTGCTCATTATTTAAGGGTAAAAATGCCAAAGTTGCCACTACTTTCACCCCAAATTCTTCCTCAAAAACAGGTTTTTTATAGTCTAAACTCCACAATTCTAAAGCACAATCATCTTCAGCATTATTGGGAAAAAGATGCAGATGTAGGGTTCTATATTCAGGATCATACTTACATTCAATCTTTTTAATCGCTCCTATTTGTCGTCGATCTAAAGCCACGGCCAAGCGCAGTATAGCACTTAAATGTCTGACCATATACTGATAATATTCCGTTAATTTCATAAAATCATCGTGTCTTTTCTTCGGTTTACTTTTGCGGTGATAACGAGCGATATTAGCGATAACTTCTAACTCTGTTTCTGTATAGCCCAACAGTTCACCATTGCGAATTAAATAATAGGAATGTTTATGATGGGCAGCATGACTAACATATAAACCACTATTATGTAAAATTGCCGCCGCCCATAATAGATCTTTAGCCTCCTGATTCCAGGAATGTAATTGACCTTGAGTTTGCTCGAACAAAGACAGGGAAAATGCCGCTATTCTCTCAGCAGATTCTAAATTAACTTGATACTTTTTCGCTATTTTCAAGACACTGCGCTGACGGATTTCACTCTGATAAAGTAACCGATTATCAATTAACCCGTGCGTCAGCATCCAATCGACGATTACCCCTTCTCGCAAGGCCCTTTCACAGAGAACTAACTTATCAACATCTAACATGGTCATCGCTTCCAAAAGCACGATCGAACCGGCTAGAATTATCTCAGCCCGTTTATCGGACATCCCCAGAATTGCCAGTCTTTGGTGATAGTCCAAAGTGGCGAAACGTTTGACTAATTCTTTGACATCTTTGCGGGTTAATTGATAGCCATTTAAAGGATTGGGAATTTCCCCCAATTTCTCCAAAGCATGGATAGTCATCAAAGTTTCGATCGTCCCAGAAGTTCCCACTAAACGCGGCACTTCTCCCAGCTGTAAATGATGTTTAATTTCCTCTACTGCCCGCTCTAACATTCCGCGGGTGTATGCTCTTAAATAGGCCAATTCTGTGGTACTAATGGGATCGGTGGTGATCAAATCTTGGGTCAAACGCACCGCGCCGATTTTGGTACTACTAAGAAAGCGAATTTCTTGACTATCAGCTAAGATTAATTCTGTGGAACCACCACCGATATCGATAATAATATGGGCTTGATTTTGGAAATCCATTCCCGAGACGACACCGAGATAAATCCGGCGCGCTTCCTCCTGTCCGGAGATGAGATTTACAGAAATACCGACTTCTTTCTCGATTAAAGCCAAAAATTCGTCGCCGTTGGTCGCTTCCCGGGTGGCGCTAGTGGCAACAGCGATAATCTGATCCGCATGGAGACTAATAGCCAGATCGTGACAGCGTTTTAAAGCGGCGATCGCTCTTTCCATGGCCGCTAGGGTTAATTTACCAGTTTTCCTATCTCGATCGCCCAGACGGACTGTATCCTTTTCTCTGGCAATAATCGTAAAAGCGGGTAAAGACGGTTCAATTTTCACCACTACCATGTGAACCGAATTCGTACCAATATCAATCGCCGCTAGGATTTGGACATCGGGGACTTTTGCCTGGGGCGCTAGTTCCCGATTGGGTGTAACTTGATTAGAAATATTCACCATCGCTTATCAGTGATCAGTTACCAGTCGGGGGATAGGTGTTAAGGCTGGTCTTATTATCCCTCTAATTGTCCGCCTCGGCGCAGCAATTTTAGCTTTGTATAGCAGTTGTCCTATTCGTCAATATACAATTTTCGCTGCTCCAGGGCCAATTGCCGGAATTCCCCTTCCCCAAATTCTCCCTCCCTGGGACGGCGCTCTCCCTCGGACTCGACTAAATAGATATAATCACAATCAACCCCTTCTAAATTGGTATTTTCGGCGATTTTCCAAGCTTCGATACAAGCGCCCGTCAGGGTGGCTCCCTGTAAATTGGCTCTCATCACGTTACTATGGGCTAAATTTGCCCCTTCTAGATTAGCGTAGGCTAAATTTGCCTCGCTCAAATTTGCCCTATTCAGGTTGGCATTTTTGAAGTTAAACCCAGAAAGATTTAGTCCGCGAAAATTATAGCCAATATAAGCTTTATTTTCCCCTTGACCAGTAACCAGAAGATTTCTAATCGCAACTTCGTCCAGAATTGTCTTTTCCCGACGCGCTCGCTCGATGCCCGATACCAGATAAAATCGAGTTCTAGTTAAATCTTTTGCCCTTAAATCGGTGGCTTTTAATTGCGCTCCTGTGAAATCAGCTTCTTTAAGATTTGCTCCGCAAAAATTTGTACCTTGACTGGCTAAAAAAGCAATTGCTATCGATTTCGCCATCGTTTCTCTTGATTCTTCTAGGGATAACCAAGCCAGATAAGCGGTGAATAAAGTACCACAAACCCCAACAATCAAAGCTATAGAAAAAGTTCCATTCATCACGGCTATTCCTGCTAATGCTCTCTGAAAAGCTAGTATAATTACTGTTAATAAACTTAAAATTAAGCTGATAAAAATTGCTAGGATAAAACTTGTTGATTGACCAGAAATCAAGGATAAAACTAAGGGTAATCCCCCAACTCGCTGACGATAAAATCTTCCGTAAATTAGGGATAAAATCGTGATTATCACCGCAGCAATGATTTTAAATTGGCTTACATCCGTCACCAGCATTAAAGCTAGATAATAACCAGCTAATCCCCACAGATAGCCGCAGAAAGCCGCTATTAACCAAGAAATTAAAATTAATTGTAGCCGACCGCGCTTTAGTAATCCTGCCCTGGCCTCGGTAAATTTAGTTCTCTCTAAAATAGCCCCTTGAAAATTAGTACCACGCAGATCTGCTTGACTAAAATTAGCCCCGGATAAATTCTGTCCGTGAAAACACTGTCCTTTTAATTTTACTCCTGTAAAATTGCGTTTCCCTTTGGCATATAAATCCAGTACCTCACTTGCTTTCATAGAAATTACGGAGGTCTGTTTTTTGCTTGATTGATTAATGTAATTCATAACAACTAAGTAAGTAAGTGGTTATAATTAAATTGAAGATAGATTTTGTCTTTGATCCTCCCTGCCCCCCTTAATACTAGGGCCGATTCATAGTAGGGTTGATTCATGAATCAACCCTACCCTTCTATCCCTTATAGGGATCTTTCTTAACAATTTTTTCATTAAGCACTCCAACTCTTATCCTGACTTGATTTCAGTTTTTTCTTTGTCAGTAAGGGTGTCAACAAGGAATATTACAAATTGTTAACCGAGTCTTGAAAGCGTT
>NZ_JAPZQM010000494.1:0-11296 GCF_027530565.1 Microcystis sp. LE19-10.1B
CAGCAACCACCAAAGCTATCAGAATCCCCCGGTTGGTAAATTCCTGATAACCAACCCGTACCGTTAATCCCTCGATTTTCTCGTCTAATACTTTAATATCGCCTTTTAACTCTGCTTTGAGTTCGGCCTGTCCGATTTCTAATTTTGTGAGACGTTCATCGATTTTGTCGATTTTACTTTCAATCCTGGTCAAGACAGCTTCTAGGGAATAGGTGACAGTTTCGTTAGACATTTTGCTATACTTCTAGACTTATCTGGCGACTATCTTAATTATGAAGGGTTTTCATGGTCTGAGACTTGAGGATTTTAGGGATTGCCGCTCAAAGATTGGGTACTATCCAAGCAAGTACCTAAAACTAGAAAAGGGATGAAGTGGCAGTTTTTTGCGATGCTTAAAATGTGACTGCGATAATTAAACCGGAGACTAATAAGCCAAAACCGCTAACCAAAGGCCAAAAACGGGGATAAAACCGAATATTTCCGCCAGAGTGAGTTATTTGACTCCATTCCAGACGAGGAGATAAATCGCGACGAAACCAACCGAGAACTTGTACAGATGTATTGTTTATTGCTGCCATGGGGGGGTTAGTAGTCCTGATTTTATGCCAAAAACCAAAACGATAGTTAGGAGCGAGGGGAATTATGCCAGTGCTATCTTTAAGAAAGAAATTCTTTCCTTGAGCAATTAACTCACCGCGGAGTCGGACGGGGATAGCTGGGAGGGGATGACTGCAAGGATTATCGGTTAAAGAAAAAATATCGCTGAAACTAGCATTGTTGAGACGAGGATAACTGGCTAATCGATTGATAATTATACCCAAACCCCCACCGACTAAAATTAGGCCCAATGCACCCCAAGAGCTAAATTTCAGCCAAAGAAAATCAGCTATGACAACCCCAATAATAAAGCCTAGTCCCGAAGCATAATATAAACACAGTCGTAGAAAAAAGTTTTGATAGAGTTTCTTGGAATCTAATTCCATTTCTTGACATAATAATTTCCCCAGACTAAATTCTATATCTAGATCCATCTGTCGGGCATAGTTAGTTAAAGCGCGAATCCTTTCACCAGTCAGGGGATGATTAGATTGCAACTCTAACCATTTTGCCCAAGGGTTATATATATCCCAGAGAAAACTCTGTCCGATCCGGCGAGACTCCAATGCGATACCATAAACGTTACCGGCAATGATCGCATCCTGCTCCAGGGCAATATTTAATACATTTGTACTGAATGACAGGGGACTAAACTGGGCAGTTTCTTGGACTAAACCAAAGGCAATTTTTACTAAAGCGCGGGCCAAAGCATTGGGATTACCAGTAACTTGGGCAGCAAAATGATCGGCGAAGTATTCTCTAGTACGAGACAGATAAAGACAGCAAAAAACAATAATTGGCCTAAAAATAGTGATAATTGATGAGAGAAGGGCTAGAAAAACTGTGTCTTGAAAATTATTACCTTGATTTTGGGCAAAAGAATCGAGATAACAGCTTAAATGGTCGAAACTAGCACAGATAGTCATCAGGGCAAAGTCTCCCTGCCAAATATGCCCTAATTCATGAGCATATACCGTCGCTACTTCCTCATCGTCGAGATAGGTAAATAAACCTCTGCTAACTACTAAGCGAGCATTACCCCGTCGAGAGCCATAGGTAAAAGCGAGGGGCTGTCCGTCTTCGATAATGCCTAGTTTTGGCGGTTTTAACCCTTTTTCTCGGCATACACGCCCAATTACCGCCGCCGATTCCGGGCTATACCGTTTAATTTCCGCTAAGGACACCCAACGCACTCGATAAAGACGTTTTTGTGTCCAATCAATTAGATTCGGGGCGATAAAAAGGATGAGTCCGCCTAAGAAACCGGTCAAGAGCAAGGCAATAATTACACCCGTCCCCGCAGGGATGAGCAGCAAACGGGTAATTACAAAAAAAAGACCAAATGCTATAGCATAAAAAGCCGTAATTGTCAATAGTTTAGCAAAAATAAGTCTATTTTCGGGGATAGTCCGGGATAACCGGACACTTACCCGTGCTGCTCGTGCTGCCTTGGGCAGCGCTCGAAATTTGACCCCATTAGTGGCAATACCGATGGTTTTTTGTTCAGCACTAAAGATTGTCAGTAATCGTTTGGCCCACTGACTAACTTCCTGATCAAGATGATTTTCTAATTCCAGAGCTAGGGCGATCGCTTGTTGCCGTTGATTATTGCTGCGATAGGCCCGAGCAAGAGCCATTTTAGCTCGAATATATAAGGGAGAATGAAAATTAGCTGACTGTTGGCAATATTCTTCCAGTAATTCTACGGCCCTTGCGTAATCCTTTAGGCGTAGATATTTTAATCCTTCTTCCAGTGACATAGATATCCCTTAGCTGTTTATCTATGTTTAGAGATACCCAAAATCGTAGGAAAGATTAAAGGAGTTGGGGAAGTGGGGGTGTGGGGTGTGGGGGTGTGGGGGTGTGGGGGATTTTTCAGTGAGCAGTAAACAGTAAACAGTAAACAGTAAACAGTAATCAGTGAACTTAAAACTCTGGGTTCGACGGTAGTTACCATGATGGAAATTACTTGACTACATAGTTATATAGAATTTTAAACATAAATAGGTAAGCCAATGATAATTATTAAGTTTTATCAATATTTTGGGCAGTAGCGATCAAGGGAATCAGACAAGTTAGCGAGCCGATTAGGGAAATAGGGAGTAGAATAGAAAGGTTGTGAGTCTATAACTATCGTTAAAATACTATGGCTTGTCCCAAGAAGAAAACCTCAAATGCCAAGCGCGACCAACGGAGAGCGCACTGGAGAAAGCAAGCGGATCGGGAAGCGCAAAAAGCCTTATCTTTGGGTAAATCTGTCCTTTCTGGTCGTTCTAACAGCTTTGTCTATCCCACTAAAGAGGAAGAAGAAGGGGAAGACGAGGAATAATATTCCTATCGGTCATCAGTTACCAGAAAAATTTGGCTGTAGTTCGCTGTTAACACCGAATAAATGTCCTCAAGGTCTAGGACGGTGTAATAACTTGATAGTGGGGAGTGAGGTATAGAAAACCTTTTCGCTCCCTAATATTTTAAGATTTGTTTAGGGTTTTCGTTGCGAGTCTCAACTAATGTTAGGCAAATTCTTT
This sequence comes from Microcystis sp. LE19-10.1B, assembly GCF_027530565.1. Lineage (NCBI taxonomy): Bacteria > Bacillati > Cyanobacteriota > Cyanophyceae > Chroococcales > Microcystaceae > Microcystis > Microcystis sp. LE19-10.1B. The sequence continues at coordinate 3,126 of NZ_JAPZQM010000494.1, forward strand.
AAAAAACCAGAATCTCCCGATCAAGACCGAGTTCCCCCGGGCCAATATCTCGCTAGTGGTTTTCCTGTGCTTACCTACGGGGATACTCCCCAAATCAAGACCGAGGAATGGTTATTTAAGGTTTGGGGAAAGGTGGCCACGACTAAAATTTTTAACTGGTCGGATTTTATGGCCCTACCGCAGTGGGAATTTACCAAGGATTTTCACTGTGTCACCCGTTGGTCAAAATTAGATGTGACTTGGACGGGAATTAAGGTATCGGATTTTATCACCTTAATTGACCTGCTGCCGGAAGCTACCCACGTTATGCAACACTGTTATGGCGGTTATACCACTAACCTGACCCTAGAGGAATTCCTGCACGAGGATAATTTTTTCGCTTTTCAATTGTTTGGTCAACCTTTACCCCCCGACCACGGTGGTCCGCTGCGCTTAGTTGTCCCCCATCTCTACGCGTGGAAAAGTTCTAAATGGATTAATGGCTTAGAATTTCTCGATCGAGAGCAATCGGGTTTCTGGGAACGTAATGGCTACCATCGACGAGGTGATCCCTGGTTAGAGGAACGTTATGGCGGTTTTTAACCAGTTTTGGCTTAAAATCGGGTGAGATAAGCAATCAAGTCCAGTAAGTCATAGCATTAAAACAAGCAAAAGTCAAGGGGGAAGCAACAAATTTTTACTCGATCGCAACTGGTTAATTATAATTGCCGAATTGCCTGATCGCACTTTTGAACATATCCTGCTAACCCCAATGCTTGAAATAATTTCCGCGCTTGAAGATATGCTTCTTTCGCTTCCGATATACGATCGAGTTTATAGTAGGTAAGTCCCAGATTAAACAGAGTCTTTGGTTCTCCTATGATATACCCCATTTCCTGAAAGATTTCTAAGGACTGTTGATAAAACTCGATCGCTTTTTGGTCTTCTCCTAGGGAACCGTAAACATTCCCCAAACCTAGATAGGAATAAGCTTCTCCTGTTATATCAGAGATTTCCCGTTTGATCGCTAAGGACTGTTGATGAAACTCGATCGCTTTTTGGTATTCTCTTAGGGAATTGTAAATATTGCCCAAATTATTGTAACAATACGCTACTCCCCTTATATCATCAATTTCCTGAAAGATTGCTAAGGACTGTTGGTAAAACTCGATCGCTTTTTGGTATTCTCCTAGGGAATGATAAGCATTGCCTAAATTATTGTAAGAATCTGCTTCTCTCGATCGATCTCCGATTTTCTGAAAGATTGCTAAGGACTGTTGATAAAACTCGATCGCTTTTTGGTCTTCTCCTAGGGAATAGTAAATACCTGCTAATGAGTCGAGACTCGCAACTAAATCAAGTTCTAGATTTAACTCTGTTTGTAAATCGATCGCTTTTTGATAATACTCGATCGCAAGCTGTTGTTCCTGACGATAATCTACCAATGGTGATCGATATAATAAACGAAGGTTATAAATCTTAGCTAAACTGGCATATAAACTCGCTAGTCTTGGCTCTTTTTTGCCTTTATTTACCTCGATTTGCTCGATTAGTTCTAACAAGTCTTCCTTAGAGATTGAAGGAATATCTTTATCTATAGTAATTTCGTCAAAAGATTGTAAAATTGGTAAAATTTCCTGAGAAGGTAAAAAGTTACTTGGAGGAGAAATAAAGCGAAAAACTCCTTTTCGCCAACTCCAAAAATCGGGGGACTTTTTGCGTAAATTTACCTCCACTGTGCTTGTTACCCAAAGAACAATGGAATAGGGAAATTCTCGCAGTCCTTCCCTTGTCCATTGCAGATAACCAAAAAATTTATCTAGTTCCGATTTTTCCCGTTGCCATTCGATCGAGTGTAATTTTTCCACTCCTGTGGTTGTGATCACAGCGTTTTTGCTTTGTAATAACTCTGGTTTTCTGGAGACTAAACTAGCAATTGCTGCTCTTAAACTCGGTTCTTTTTGATCTAAATCAATCCGATAACAAGGGATTACTGGTTCTAATTCTTTGCTATAGCGATCAATAATTTCTTCTCGCAATTTTTCCTGATCACACACACAAATTAATATATTTAATCTCTCTTGATTTGCCTCTAGAGAGACGATTAAACCTTCGTATTCTCTTTCATTTTGGTCAATAATTGAAGATGTTTCATTATTCATAATAAGTGGATAGGTGTTAAAAACTGTCAGATACCCCCATTAGGTAGGGTTGATTCATGAATCAACCCTACGGATCAAGGAGTGATCCGCACCCCCCTTATCAAGGGGGGATCAAGGGGGGATCCATCTTCAATTTAATTATAACTACTTACTTATCCCATTCAAATTGTTCCTCTTTTTTTCATTAACTCAACCACAATCGGATGCACGTTATACCAGAGATCGCCATTGCGGTATTCCAAAATATATAAACCATGCAGCAGATCTAGAAAATTTTGATCCTTGAGATCCTTCGGTTTTGACTTTTCATAAACAGTTTTAATAATTTCCTCATCTGCTGTACCGATACTTTCAGCAAAATCGAGACTAAGTTCTGTGATTGATTGTTCTAAAACAGCTTGATCAATTTTTAGGTTATTATCATCGGGATAACGACGAACAGATCGCAAACAAACCCGACAGCAATCATTAGTAATGCGAATTAATTCTCGTAACACTCCCCCACTATAAAGACAAATTTTTTCGAGGGTGTCAGGATCGATTAAAGCGGGATCGATGCGCTTAGTGATAATCTCGGTTAAAGTAGCAATAATTTGCGGATCGGGTATAGCATTAGGTGAATTAATGTCTCCCTGTTTAAAGAGTTTATATACAGGCATTTGCACGATCTGATCGTTGGTTTCTGTTTGGAGAGTTGCCTTTAAAGCTACCTCTCTTAAAGCGGCGATCGGAATAGTCATAATAATCCGAAAACCGGGCAACATAATCGCTTTAATATGGGATTGAAAAATATCCCTTACCTGTGCTAAGTCAATTTTATCAATGTCATCAACAATTACTAAGATTTTTTTCTGACTTTGGGACTCGATCGCACTAGCTATAATGTTAATTTGGGCAACTAAATCGGTAATTCTCCGCTCATACTTTTGTTTGATTTCCTGACGAATAGTCGAATTAATCTTGAGAATTCCTTTAATGTGAGCTAGTAAAGCAGAAAAGTTAAAACCTGTTTCGATAGTGGCATCTGCTTGATTGGTTTCGGTGCGAATTTGTTCAGCAAACCATTGATAAAAGCTTTTTTTAATAGAATCTTTAATAGTTAAATTTTGGGCTTCCGCTTCTGACATCATCTGAACGGCGATCGAGAATAAAATATTAACATGATTTACGTCTGACATTTCGATCGAGTCTGAGATCGAGAAGAAAACAACAAAATAGCGATCATCTAACTTTCTTTTAAATTCATAGAGTAGGGTTGACTTACCACAACCCCGATGTCCTGCTAGAATAATTTTTCCGTCTTCCGAAGGACTATCTTCGACCAATTGTTCTAATTCATCGATAATTTCTGTGCCGTATTTAACAGCAAAACGCTGTAATTCTTTATCCGATCGCAGGGGTAAAAGTTCCAAATTGCGATAGGCTTCTCGAAAGGGTTCCAGTAAAGGACTAACCATGAGTAATTAAATTAGACTGTGTGTTGTGAAGATAATTAGCCACAAAGAAAACCAGAAAAAAATTAACTAATAACTGATAAGTAGTTATAATTAAATTGAAGATGGATCCCCCCTGCCCCCCTTGATAAGGGGGGTGCCGATAGGCGGGGGGATCCCCCCTTAATCCCCCCTTGATAAGGGGGGTGTCTGACAACTTTTAACACCTACCTACTTAACTGATAACTGTTATTTTTCTGCTGCCCAACTGTCGGGAGTGTAGGTTTTTAATGCCAAAGCATGGATGGCTTCGGTAGCCAGTGCCGATTGTAAAGCGCCATAAACCATTTGATGCTGTTTAACGCGGGTTTTGCCGGCAAATTCGCCAGAAATAACCACCGCTTCCAAATGATCGCCACCTCCCGTTAAATCCCGAATCATCACCTGTGCATCGGGGATTTGTTCTTGAATCATCGCTTCTACTTGGCGAAAGTCAACCATCGTAACTCCTCAAAAGAATTAAAGATACTCTGATCCCATTGTTACCGAAAGCTCGTCAATGGGGACAAAATTTACTGCTGTGGGGGGGAGTTGTTAGGAGTTGCGGAGGTGGGAGTCGGTGCGGAGATGGGTGTACTGACAAATCCCATCTCGTAGAGTTGTTGATAGCTTTTTTGTCCTAATTCACTGGTGGGGTTTTGGGATTGAATCACCTGAATTAACAAAGGAACCGCCAATTCTGGCTGATTTTGCGCCCTATGGACCAAAGCAAGCTGATAGGTGGCTTCATCCCGCAGTTGTCCGGTGTTTAAAGCACTTTGACGCTGAGAATCGAATACTTTCGGGTCAATTCCTGAGAAACTATTAGCTAATTGCAGATGATAGTTAGATAGTTGGTTAAAAATCCGGCGCGCTTGATTGAGTTTGTCCACAGCGACATCGTATTTAGCGGCATTAATAGCGGCGTTCGCTTCTTCCACTAAACGTTGTCCCCCCTGAAGACTCAGGACACTATCGGCTTGATTTAAGGGTTTTAATTCGTTAGGATCGCTGGTGGGATTGTTAGAGTCGGGGGTTTGTGCTTGTCCGTCAGGTGCGATCGCTATGACTAAACCGATCACCAGAGTGAGCAGATAAATTAAACTATAAGGCTGTTTTCGCTTAACCATAAAATTTCTCGACTTAATGTTCCTGATGGGAACGGCTATTTTTTCTAACATCGACAACTGACCTATAGTAGCTTTTTTGGGGCAGTTTCGATCCGACCCCAGCTTTCTAGACGTTAGATTTAGCGGTTTTGTCGCCATGGCAAGCGCTGATTTTTCCCGAAGAATCAGTACAAGTCCCCAAAAAGTTAGTTTATCCCCCCGATTAATGGTTTAAACACCGATAATTCCCCCCTTGCAAGGCTGTCCAGATAGAATAAAGAGAAAGTAGGAGTTTAGTTAAAATGTCTTTATCGCTGATTACACGTAAGTTTACGGTGGAAGAATACGAAAAAATGGCAACCGAGGGAATAATCAAACCCGATGAAAAAGTGGAATTAATTCGAGGAGAAATTATCAAAATGTCACCGATGGGAACCCGTCATGCTGCTGGTATAGATCGATTAATACAATTACTTTATCAAAAATTAGGACAGAAAATTATTCTCAGGGTGCAAAATCCGATTATATTAAATAATAATTCTCAACCAGAACCAGATTTAAGTTTACTAATACCTCGATCGGATTTTTATGTTGCTGCCCATCCTTGTCCTCAAGATATTTATTTAATTATTGAAGTTTCCGATTCTACCCTCGATTATGATCGCTATACTAAAATTCCTCTTTATGCAGAAGCAAATATTAAAGAGGTTTGGATTGTCAATCTCAAGGAAGAATGTTTAGAAGTTTATCGCCATCCTCTGCATGGTAGTTATCAAGCTATTCAGAAATATTATCGAGGTGAAAGTATTTTTATTGAATCATTTCCCGATATAGAATTCACTATTGCAGAAATTTTAGGAGTTTAGATGAACGTAGGTTGGGTTGAAGCATGAAACCCAACGCCCCGATGGGTTACGCTACCGCTAACCCATCCTACAAATGATTGTGCCTCCCTACTTAGAATTCACTATTGCAGAAATCTTAGGAGTTTAGTTAAAATGTCTTTATCACTGATTACCCGTAAGTTTACGGTGGAAGAATACGAAAAAATGGCAACCCAGGCAATAATCAAACCCGATGAAAAAGTGGAATTAATTCGAGGAGAAATTATCAAAATGTCACCGATGGGAACCCGTCATGCTGCCAGTATTTATCGATTAACACAGTTATTTTATCGAAAATTTGGCGGTCTTATTCTCTTAGGAGTGCAAAATCCGATTAGATTAAATAATAATTCTCAACCAGAACCAGATTTAAGTTTACTAATACCTCGATCGGATTTTTATGTTGCTGCCCATCCTTGTCCTCAAGATATCTATTTAATTATTGAAGTTTCCGATTCTACCCTCGATTATGATCGCTATACTAAAATCCCTCTTTATGCGGAAGCAAATATTCAAGAAGTTTGGATTGTCAATCTCAAGGAAGAATCTGTAGAAGTTTATCGCTATCCGCTGCAGGGTAGTTATCAAGCTATTCAGAAATATTATCGATGTGAAAGTATTTTTATTGAATCATTTCCCGATATAGAATTCACTATTGCAGAAATTTTAGGAGTTTAGATGAACGTAGGTTGGGTTGAAGCATGAAACCCAACACCCCGATGGGTTACGCTACCGCTAACCCATCCTACAGCTACAGCTGATAGCTGGTAGCTGCGGATTTATAACTTGCGTTCGTAACTTAACAAGGTATTTTGTAATAACATTGCCACCGTCATCGGACCGACACCCCCGGGGACAGGAGTAAGATAACTAGCCACTTCTAAAACCCCAGCATAGTCCACATCGCCCACCAAACGGTCAGCGACGCGATTAATACCCACATCCACCACTACCGCATCAGGTTTTACCATATCTTTAGTGATTAAATTGGCTTTACCGACAGCAGGTACTAAAATATCGGCACTTCTGGTTATTTCTGCCAGATTTTCCGTGCGCGAGTGAGCAATAGTTACCGTAGCGTTTTCCTCCAATAACATTAAAGCTAAAGGTTTCCCCACTAGAATACTGCGACCCACCACCACCGCGTGCTTACCGGCTATGGGAATATTATATTCTTTCAGCAGTGCCATGACCCCCGCAGGAGTACAACTGCGGATACAGTCATCACCCCGCACTAAACCGCCTAAATTGAGAGGATGTAAACCATCAGCATCTTTTTTCGGGTCAATTTGGTAGAGAAGGGAAACCGCATCTAAATGCTTAGGTAAGGGTAATTGAATTAAAATCCCGTCCACCCGCTCATCTTGATTGAGACGGACAATTTCCGCTAAAATTTCTAGTTCACTTGTATCGGTGGAAAAATGACGACCAAAAGAGGCCATACCGATTTTAGTACAAGCTTTCTCCTTATTGCGGACATAAACGGCACTAGCGGGATTATCCCCCACCATCAACACCGCTAACCCCGGAGGTCGTCCCATTGGAGATTTTAGCGTCTGGATGCGCTCTCCTAGACCAAGTTGGATTTTTTGAGCTAAGGCTTTCCCGTCGAGAATTTGGCAAGTAGTTACGGACATTCTATGATAATACCGAGAACAAAAATCTTTCGGATCTATTCTATGGTCAAAAAGATTGGCTAATGGCACTCGTTAAGGTTAAAGCAAGAATGTCTATTCAGACTCGTGTAGCGCGCATCAGCAGTTTATTATTATTGCTAGGGTTATTCGGTTGTAGTACCCTTGCTGACCTCGGTATTGCCGTTCCCTACATCGGTGATCCTCCCCTAACAGCGATCGAGCAATTACAGGAAAAACCAAAAGGCACTTTAGTTTATCTTAGGGGAACCGTGAGCAATTATGCCCCTTTTTTAGCGGGAGGAGCCTATCTTTTGCAGGATAAGTCTGGTAAGATTTGGATTCGCACCAATAGCAATAAATTACCCCGTCAAGGCGAAGAAATCGTCATTAAGGGCAAAATTGACTTTGAAGCTATTCCCCAGGGTTCCCAAACCGTTAACGAATTGTATGTGGTGGAATTAGAACAGATGGATGCAGTAGCAGTTAATTCGGTTCCCACTCCTTCTCCGTCCCCAGAAATTAAACCTTCCCCCACCTCAGAAGTTAAACCCCCAGAAAATAATTCTCCCCCGGTCTCCACTAAACCCCTGGAAAATCCCCGACAGGTGACAATTCCCAGCGCAACCGCAACAAAACCCCCAGAAACTCCCGTCGTTACCCCCGTTAAACCCAATCCACCCGTGCAACCCGTCGCGGAAGCGATTCCCCCCAAACCCCCCACAGTGATTAAACCCGTCCAAGATCCCCTCGATGCTTTCTTTTTACCCCATAAACAAAACGAGAAATAGCTAGGGTGTGGGGTGTGGTGCGATTCGTTGGCTAGAAACTAGACAGTAAGACGTTTAGAGGATTAGCCGCTTGGTAAATGTAGTACCTTGATAACTTTATAACCCTACAGGTGCGGGTTAGTAATAACCTTAGTCCTGTC
>NZ_JAPZQM010000023.1:0-9837 GCF_027530565.1 Microcystis sp. LE19-10.1B
TAAATCCTTATCTGGCAAAAGATTTAACTGATTAGCTCGCTCTAGATCAAAAACAATTGACAAAAATCGTCCAATGTCTTTCTCTATAAGGGTTCCATCTCTTATAACCCCCGTCCATTACATAACACAAACCGAAGAACCTGAAGGTTAAATGCGAAACTGTGATTATGTCACACTTATATACCTCAAGTTTCTAATAAATTCCCTAACAGGGATGGCAATATCTTTTATTTTAGAGTAGAAATGCTTGATTGTCAGTAGCGGTTATTGCTTTACAACAATCACAAATTTTTGTCTGTTACAATTTATACAAAATGTTCTGGGATTACCCCGACTGAAAACTCAAATCCGATTAGTGATCACTGATCACTGATTGCTGATAAGATTGTTACGAAAATATAAACACGAAATTCTATAGTTAGCCATGACCCAAAACGGAAGCTCGAAGTCGATCGTTGTCTCTCCCTCGATCCTATCGGCGGATTTTAGTAAATTAGGAGCCGATATCGAGGCTGTGGATAAGGCAGGAGCCGATTGGATTCACGTTGATGTGATGGATGGTCGTTTTGTCCCGAATATCACCATTGGACCCCTGATTGTCTCCGCTATTCGTCCCTATACGAAAAAACCTTTAGATGTGCATTTAATGATCGTCGAACCGGAAAAATATGTGGCTGACTTTGCGAAAGCGGGTGCTGACATTATTTCTGTTCACGCTGAACATAATGCTTCTCCCCACCTCCATCGTACTCTTTGCCAAATCCGCGAACTCGGTAAACAAGCGGGTGTGGTATTAAATCCCTCCACTCCCCTAGATTTAATCGAATATGTGCTGCATTTGTGCGATTTAGTCCTAATTATGAGCGTTAACCCCGGTTTTGGTGGCCAGAGTTTTATCCCGGAAGTTGTCCCCAAAATCCGTCAATTACGTCAAATGTGCGATGAAAGAGGCTTGGATCCCTGGATTGAAGTGGATGGCGGCTTAAAACCGGCTAATACTTGGCAAGTTCTCGAAGCGGGTGCCAATGCGATTGTAGCAGGTTCGGCGGTATTTAATGCCCCCGATTACGGGACGGCGATCGAAGGTATCCGTAACAGCAAACGTCCCCAACCTCAATTAGCCACCGTTTAATTGCCGCGGGGGTGGGTTAGCTGTTGACTAATTAGGGTCTGCTGAAAAAGTTTTTTGTGGGGACAGGGTGTGGGGTGTGGGGTGTGGGGTGTGGGGTGTAGGTTTTTACTGATTCCCATCTGGTCAATTACCTAATTTTCAGAGAAAAAGTCCCGTAATTTTCCCACGATCACTCCCATAACTGGTACTTTTTGATTGACAAAAAGTCTAAAAGTCTTACCCAACAAGGTTTTTAGATTTATTCAGCCGGCCTTAATTATCTTAGTATTGGCACTAACCCACTCTGCTGATTTGTTCTAAAACCTGCTGCCATAAACCGGAATTAGAGACGGCTAAAACTTCGCTAGAATCAGCTTTTAGGGGATTACCTGACCAATCGCTAATTATTCCGCCCGCACCTTCAATAATCGGGATTAAAGCACAAAAATCGTAGTATTTCAGGTCTGATTCTAGGATGACCATCGGCATGGCAGTGCAGCCGGTGGCTAACATCATATAGTTATAGCAATCACCCCCAAAAGCGGTACGTTTACAGACGCTTTGCAGCTGACGAGCGATCGCTTGTTGTCGTTCTGTGATAAACATTAAGGGAGTGGTGGAGGCTAAACAGGCATTTTTTAAGACAAGTTCCCGATCTTGACGGTAGGGATTAACAATCATCTGGTTATTATAAAGACTGGCTTTTCCCTTCACTCCTAACCAGCGATCGCCTAAAATCGGTTGATCGACAATTCCTAAAATCGGTTGATTTTCTGCCACTAGGCCGATTAAAGTCCCAAAAATCGGCAATCCTTTGACAAAAGAGGATGTGCCATCGATGGGATCTAATACCCAATAACGACCACTTTGGGAGGGAATATTAGCTCCTTCTTCCCTAATAACGCCATCTTCAGGCAATTCTCGCCGAATAATCGCCACCATCGCCTCCTCAGCTTCTTGATCGGCGATTGTTACTATTGAGGAAACTTGCTCGAGTTTTGTCTCGGTTTCTAGATGGGGCTGCCGAAAATAGCGCCGGATAATCTCTCCAGAAGTGTCCGCTAATTGATGAGCTAGTTGGATAGTGCGATCGATATTCATCAATAAAAGTTATCCATACAGGAAAACAATAATGTTTATTTATGGGAAAGGGGAGATGGGGAATTATGAATTATGAATTATGAATTATCAGTGGGGAGGTGGGGAGGTGGGAATTATGAATTATGAATTATCAGTGGGGAAGTGGGGAGGTCGGGGATTTAGCGGAAATTTACCTATCACCCTCAATCTCTATTGCCTCTTGCATAGTGCGAGCGATATTCATCAATAAAAGTTATCCATACAGGAAAACGATAATGTTTATTTATGGTAAAGGGAAGTGGGGAATTGGGGAAGTGGGGGAAATTTGCCTATCACCCTCAATCCCTATTGCCGCGTCGAAGCTAGAACTATCAGTGGGTAACAGTTTGATTTTGACTCCATAATTAAATTAGTCAACGATCGACTCAATCTCAAGACGAGAAAAAATTAATCTATTTAGGAGTTTAGCTGATGACGGCTTTTACGGAAAATGACCTAAAAAGGTTAGAAAATCTGATTATCAATGGACAAAAAGCGATCGAAACTCGTTTAACCTCTTTGGAGAATGGACAAAAAGCGATCGAAACTCGTTTAACCTCTTTGGAGAGTGGACAAAAAGCGATCGAAACTCGTTTAACCTCTTTGGAGAGTGGACAAAAAGCGATCGAGAATAGCGTCGGAGAGATCAAAAGAGAAATTCAGGTCTTAGAGATAGGACAGACGGAAATTAAGGGAGAAATCAGGACTTTAGACGCAAAAATCACCGGTTTAAATGAAAGAGTGCAACTCATCGAGGCATCCGTGGGAAAAATTCCCGATTTAGCCGAAAAAATTGGGGAGGTAAAAAACTGGAAACAGATCGGTATATCGATTGTGACTGCTTTTGTGGGTGGGGTAATTGGTTGGTTAATTCGGGGAAAATAAAACTAGGCAATGTAACATAGTATTAAGCATTTGTATATTTTTATTAATTTTTATGGAACAGACAGCTTTAAATCTGATCGCGATTACCGTTTTTTCGATCACTCTTTCCGTATTTGTCACCCCTTTGCTGTCTATTTCGCCTTTTGTCCCCGCTTTAGCTACTTTTAGCCTCTTGGGATTAGTTACCGTTGATACTCTCACCTTTAATAACCGAGGCGTGACTTTACTACTGGATGCTCTTTCTCCTAGTAAACACCGTCAAAGAGTTATTCACCACGAAGCCGGACATTTTCTCACCGCTTATATTTTAGGCATTCCGATCGCCAGTTATAGTTTGACCGCTTGGGAAGCCTTTCGTCAAGGCCAGGAGGGAGTCGGCGGTGTTCAATTTGAACTAGCAGATTTAGAGCAAAAAGTCAAGAACTTTACCGATTTTCCCGCTTTTTTAGAGCGAATTTCTACGGTGTGGATGGCGGGAATTGCTGCCGAAACCTTAGTTTATGGTAAAGCGGAGGGGGGAGAAAGCGATCGATTTTATCTGCAATCGGCCTTAAAATTAGCGGGGGTTTCCGAGAATAATTATGCCCAAAAAGAGCGCTGGAGTTTATTACAGGCAAAAACTCTTTTAGAAAAACAACAGACTGCCTATCAAGCTTTAGTGATAGCTATGGAAAAAAGGGCCAGTGTGGAAGAATGCTGTCGGGTGATTAGTGAAAGTTTAGTATAACGGGAAAAGTAATCAGGGATGAATTTGATGTTTTCCCCGTTAAATTATCAATCCGATCAGCGATTAGCTTTAATTGTGCGCGGGGCAGTACAAGGGGTCGGTTTTCGTCCTTTTGTTTATCGATTAGCAACGGAATTAAACTTAGCCGGTTGGGTGAATAACACAGCAGCGGGAGTTTTTATTGAAGTCGAGGGCAATCGAGACAAACTAGAAACTTTTTTGACTCGATTATCTTTAGAAAAACCACCTCAATCGCTAATTGAAAATATTGAGACTCAATGGTTAAATACCGTCGGTTATCAAAACTTTAGCATACGTCCTAGCAGCGGCGGTGAAAAGAATACAATTGTTCTGCCAGATTTAGCCACTTGTCCCGATTGTTTAGCCGATATTTTTGACCCGAATAATCGTCGTTATCGCTATCCTTTTACTAACTGCACTAACTGCGGTCCTCGCTACAGTATCATCGAGAGTTTACCCTATGATCGCAGTGCCACAACTATGAGGGGTTTTAATCAGTGTCCCGAATGTCAAAGGGAATACGAAAACCCTCTAGATCGCCGTTTTCATGCCCAACCGAATGCCTGTCCTCGTTGCGGACCCCAAATTAGTCTTTTAGATAGTCAAGGCTCTGTATTAGCGGAAAAAGATCAAGCTTTAATCGCCACTGCTATAGCAATTGAACAGGGAAAAATTATGGCGATCAAAGGATTAGGAGGATTTCACCTAGTTGTCGATGCAAGAAATACGGAAGCAGTGCAAAAATTGCGACAACGTAAACAGCGACCAGATAAGCCTTTTGCCGTGATGTATCCTAATCTTGAGTTAGTGAAAAACCACGGTTATGTATCTTCTTTAGAATCGCAATTATTGCAGTCTCCTGCAGCGGCAATTGTCCTGATCAAACAAAGAAAAAATTATCTTTCTGCTGCCGTTTCTCCGGGTAATCCCTATCTAGGAGTCATGTTACCCTATACTCCCCTACACCATCTTTTATTAGCAGAATTAGGCTTTCCTATTGTGGCAACCAGTGGTAATCTAGCCGATGAACCTATCTGTATTGAGGAAAAAGAAGCTTTAGAAAAATTGGGAACTATCGCCGATTTATTTCTAGTTCATAATCGTCCTATTGTTCGACCAGTGGATGACTCTATTATCAGGGAAATGGCGGGAAAAGCGATGATTTTGCGGCGAGCGCGGGGATATGCTCCCTTTCCCATTAAAGTTAATGATGGAGATTTTCCCCCGATTTTGGCTGTGGGAAGTTATTTTAAAAATACCGTGGCTATCTACCAAAAAAATCAAGTTTTTATCAGTCAACATATCGGCGATTTAGATACGGTTAATGCTGTCAATCATTTTGAAAATATCCTCGATAGTTTAAAAAAATTATACGAGTTTGCACCCGAAGTTATTGCCTGTGATGCTCATCCTGAATATCTAGCGACCAAGTACGCTTATAGCTTAAATTTGCCCGTTATTCCCATTCAACACCATTACGCTCACGTTTTATCCTGCATGGCAGAACATCAGCTACAACCTCCGGTTTTAGGGGTTGCTTGGGATGGAACAGGATACGGTTTAGACGGCACAATTTGGGGGGGAGAGTTTATCCATATTGCTGCCGATTCTTGGCAGCGAGTCGCCCATTTTAAACCCTGGCTATTACCGGGAGGAGAAAAAGCGGTTAAAGAACCCAGACGAGTGGCTTTAGGATTACTAGAAGTTATGGAAAATACTGATAGGATAAAATCAGCTTTTAGTGAACAGGAATGGTCTATTTTTAGGCAAATGTTAACCAAAAAAATTAATTGTCCTTTAACTTCTAGTGTCGGGCGTTTGTTTGATGGTGTGGCGGCGATTCTAGGTTTATGTTATCAATTAAGTTTTGAGGGACAGGCAGCAATGCAGTTAGAATTTGCCCTTGAGGGCATTAAAACGGAGGAATATTATAATTTTTCTTTATCAGCTGACTCACCCATAGTTATTGATTGGAATCAGCTAATTTTAGGAGTTGTTGAGGATTTAGAAAAACAAGTACAAATCGGCATAATTGCCGCTAAATTTCATAATAGTTTAAGTGAGATTATTGTAGAAATTGCTCAGAAAATAGGCAGAGAAAAAATTCTCCTGACGGGAGGCTGTTTTCAAAATCGTTATCTGACGGAAAGAACAATTAATCGCCTACAAGCTTCGGGATTTCAACCCTACTGGCAGCAAACTGTTCCCACTAATGATGGTGGTATTAGCCTTGGTCAAATTATCGGGGCTTTTTCTAAACTTAAACAGTTCTAGATAGGACAAAATTAACTTCTTGGTTAGGATAGACAAGAGGCAAGGGGTGCCTCTCACATTTGCAGAAATACCGACAATCAGCAATTATCAGTGACCCTTAAATTATTACAGACATATCAGCAGCTGCCTGTAAGCATCCCACCGAAAAACCAATGCGCTCTAGGGTTTGGGTAGGGTTGATTCATGAATCAACCCTACTATAGAGTTCTTGCATAATTAATTTTTGAGAGTGCAAAAATGAGATGCACCCAGAGGTAAGAGGTAGTTATAAGCGTTAAAGATAAACCACAGAGACACAAAGAACAGAGAGAGCCGATTTTTTTCTAGACTGTTGAGATGGTCGAAAATTGAGATTTTAGTTTAAACGATGCCACTCAACGATTTTATTGCCTACTTTCAAAATAATTGCTTGACCTAAACCCAGTTCTTGTGTCACATTAACTAGATGGGCGAAATTTTGACGGGTGATTGCTAGTCCCTGCAAACAGGCTAGAAAATCGAGACAGAGAACCGTAGAAAATTCCCAAGTTTGCCGGTAAACACGGCAATTATCTGGTAAAAAAGCCACAAGAGCGCGAAAATGAGTCAAAGCGGCTTTCTCAAAATTGGCGCTAGTGCAGTCAAAAGACGAGTGCTGATAGCTCATAAAAACTTTGCCTGATAGGGAGAGAGCAGGGTTTTCCTCAGACTAGCACCTCGCTTCTGGGGATCACGTTCCCTTTAGAATTTCTCAATAGACTGGCAAATCCCCCCAGAGGAGTATCGTTACCCGCGAGCAAATTGCTAGAAGCTAGGTTTCTTCCCAGAGATAGTGTACTTTAGATATTGATGTCCTTCCGGCTGGCAAGATAACCTATAAATTTCCCCACTCGTCCCTAGCGATAAAAGGCTGTATTTAGTCAAAAATCAAGTGTTGACTTTGATGCCAAACTTGCCAAGTAAAAAATGATCACAGCCTCAAGTTGCCGCTTAACTACTTGACTACTTAACTGATAACTGGTAACTAAAATTATGAATAATGCAATTGTCAAACCGAGAGATGTACAAGTAGCACCGATAGCCGCCGATACTTTTGTCTTTCGTTCCCGCACTTGGGACCGGTTAAAATTCGAGATCGAATACGGATTACAAAAGGGAACCACCGCCAATAGTTATCTGATTAAAAGTGAAAAGGTCGCTCTTTTTGATCCCCCGGGGGAATCATTCTCGTCCATATTTTTAGAGGCTTTAACTAAAAGAATCGATCCGAAAACTATTGATTATATTATTCTCGGTCACGTTAACCCCAATCGTGCCGTCACCCTCAAGGCACTTTTAGAAATCGCGCCTCAAGTCACTTTTGTTTGTTCTAATCCGGGGGCAATTTCCCTGAAAAAAATTCTTGAAACCGAAGCATTAAATCTGTTGGTTGTCAAGGGGGAAGAAATATTAAATTTAGGAGCAAACCATCAATTAGAATTTATCCCCACTCCTAACCCCAGATTTCCCGATCAACTCTGTACCTACGACAGCAAAACCGATATTCTCTACACCGATAAATTATTCGGAGCGCACGTTTGTGGCGACCAAATTTTTGATGAGGGTTGGAGCGTTTATAACGAAGATCGGCGTTATTATTTCGATTGTCTCATGGCTCCCTATGCCAGCCAAATTAGCAACGCTTTGGAGAAATTAGCCGCTAAATCGCCCTTATTTTATGCCGTTGGTCACGGTCCTCTGGTGCGTTACGGGATGCACGAATTGACCCTTTCCTATCAACAATGGTTAGCAGTACAAAAGTCCCAAGAGTTGACAATCGCCCTGATTTATGCTAGTGCCTACGGCAACACCGCCACCCTTGCTCAAGCGATCGCCATGGGAATCACGAAAGCGGCAGTAGCAGTGACGGCGATTAATGCCGAGTTCGCTGAACCAGACGAGATCAAAACGGCGATCGAAAAAAGTGTCGGTTTTATCTTTGGTTCCCCCACTTTGGGGGGACACGCACCGACTCCCATCCAAACCGCCTTGGGGATTACCCTAGCAAATGGCGATAAAAGCAAGCTGGTGGGGGTTTTTGGCTCCTACGGTTGGAGTGGTGAAGCGATCGATCTTTTGGAAGGTAAATTCCGGGATGGCGGTTATCGCTTCGGTTTTGAGCCAATTCGGGTTAAATTTAAGCCCACGGAGGCAATTTTAAAGACCTGTGAGGAAGCGGGAACCGATTTCGCTCAAGCAGTCAAAAAAGCTCGCAAAAGCAGACAACCGAAAACTAATGTTAACCAATCCCAAAGCGATCGGCGATCGCAAGCCCTGGGCCGTTTGGTGGGTTCTCTCTGTATCGTCACCTGCGAATTGGGGGAATTGCGCGGCGCCATGTTAGCCTCTTGGGTGTCGCAAGCGACGTTCACCCCCCCCGGATTGACTATTGCCGTGGCGAAAGAACGAGCGATCGAGTCTCTGCTTTATAGCGGTACGCCTTTTGTCCTTAATATCCTCCAAGAAGGTCAACATTTGGCTTTAATGAAGCATTTTCTTAAACCTTTTTCCCCCGGAGAAGATCGTTTTGCTAATATCGAAACCACTAAAGCTGAGAACGGTGGGCCGATTCTGGCCGAAGCGCTCGCTTATCTGGAATGTCGGGTAGAACAACGAATGGAGTGCGGTGATCATTGGCTGCTTTATGTGATCGCAGAAAAAGGCAGGGTTTTACACCAGGGTTTAACCGCCATCCATCATCGCAAATCTGGCAGTTATTATTAACTCATGGTGACGGGCAAGGGATCGCAAAAAACAAGGGTTTCGGCTGATCCCGAAAGTGAACAATACTCTCCCCTATCCTTCTGCTACTGTTTGTAAAACAAGATCATTGACATCCTCACCGCCGTAAACGGACGGCGATTCCCTACAGATCAAACAAACTTAATTGAACGATCTTTGGATGGGTTGACGCTTCACGGGATGCTGCTTCTTTAACAGAAGTCTTACACCTTCCTCTGCGTCCGTTTTTTGAGGTCTCCGATTGCCCACCGGCGACCTTGATATTAATTGCGGCGTTCACGTCCCTATCATGGAAAGTCCCACAAAAAAGACATTCCCACTCACGGATATTTAATGCTTTCTTACCGCCGATATTCCCACAACAGGAACATCGCTGAGACGTTGGCTCCCATCGGGAAATTATCCGAAAATCACGCCCATATTTATCAGATTTTGCCGATAGCATATCTCGAAAAGAACGCCATCCCAAATCTGATATAGCACGGGATAACTTGCGATTTTTAACCATTCCCGATGTGTTTAAATCCTCTAAAATTATCGTTTGATTTTCACGAACAACTCTAGTGGATAGTTTATGCAAGAAATCAGTACGAGTGTCTTTAATCTTTGCGTGGATTTTAGCTACTCGTTTCCTAGCTTTTTCCTGTCGTTTACTTCCTTTCTGTTTTCTAGAAAGGTTTTTCTGTGCTTTTCTTAGTCGTTTTAATCGTTTCTTTAACGGTTTCGGTGCGTCTATCTTTTCTCCTGTTGAGAGGGTAGCAAAGGCAGCAATCCCTAGATCAATTCCCACTGACTCCCCATTAAGTACCTAGGCAAAATTAATTACATACTCGCCTCCAAAATTGTCCAGCACTTTTTTAACGTAAGCGAGGAGGCTCTTTCGGTCTTTATAGGCGCTAAATTCAATCCATTCATATTTTAAAAATCTCCATAATATTTC
>NZ_JAPZQM010000060.1:0-5910 GCF_027530565.1 Microcystis sp. LE19-10.1B
AAAACTTTTCTGACTTTTCTTCAGCCATTTATGAATGTTTGAATGATGCCCATTTGAAACATAAAAAAGAACTGGATTCCTTGCTGACTCTACGATTTCAGAAGTTTAATAAATCTCAGATTATGAACGTCTAAAGTATAATTACGATGGTTCAGGTCGGACATTCGGTTCACACCTAATCATGGATGGTTGGCAGTGGTCTCGATTCTGGTGTTAGGTTACACCTCGGAGCCTTCCGTTCCCCGCTTCAGTCCCAGAATTGTGACTTCTGAATCTGGGGGTGGCTATCGCCGTTACTCTCACCTTTGTAACAATTTGTGAATAATTGTTACAAAGTGTATTGACCTTGAGTCCCTTTGCCTAGTTTGGTATCGTATTGATACTAAACGTCGGGACATATAAACAGTTATAAGGCTGGTCTGGGTTGACCTGTTAGATTCAGTCAGGGGACTGAAGACCTTACTAGGCGGTTATTTCGGGCATTTGGTTCCCTATTTCATGCCTAAACGTTTCGCACTACTTTTCTTAACATAACTTAAAACTACCAGAGCTAACGAAGGCAGGAGGCAGGAGGGAAGAATCTGACTAGAAGGCGAGGTTTTAGACAAGGGTTGTTGGGTGCATCTCACATTTGCAGAAATACCGACAATCAGCAATTATCAGTGACCCTTAAATTATTACAGATATATCAGCAGCTGCCTGTAAGCATCCCACCGAAAAACTAATGCGCTCTAGGGTTTGGGTAGGGTTGATTCATGAATCAACCCTACTATAGAGTTCTTGCATAATTAATTTTTGAGAGGGCAAAAATGAGATGCACCCAGGGTTGTTTCGATAACAGCTAAAAAGAAGGGGGTGGCCAATCATTTTTCCAGCTATTTACCCCCTCCTTGCCGTCATGTTATTTAACAAACAACATTTCTTGATAGGTAGGTAGCGGCCAGAAATTGTCGGCCACTTCCCCTTCCAGTGTGTCGGCATATTCGCGCACCTTATCCATCAAGGGACGGATTGTTTGAGCGGAATGCTGCATATGTTCCTCGATCGAGTCAAAATCGTCTTTAGCCGTGGCCTCACTCAGTTTGCTAACGCCATCCATCAGTAATTTAATTAAATTCGAGACGGTTTGGGCCCTTTCCTTATCCATCTCGATGCCGATCGCCGCCGCATTAGCGATCGCCGAGGACAATTCTGACAAGTAGCGAACGGCAGCGGGATAAATAATCGTTTTAGCCATACTCACCACCAGTTTCGCTTCCACCTCGATGGCCAGCAAATACTGTTCCGCATAGACATCAAAACGACTTTCCAGTTCCACGGGGGTAAGCACACCCATACGGGTAAACAGTTCTTCAATATAATCGGCCCTCAGCACGGGTAAAGCATCGGCAGTGGTGCGGAGATTAGCCAAACCGCGCTCTTCTACCGCCATTTTGTGCCATTCTGGGGAATATCCGTTACCTCCGAAGATCACATTTCTGTGTTTGTCCATGATCTCCTTGAGAACACCCTGGGCAGCAGTATTGAGGTCTTCCCCAGCTTTCATCCGGCTTTCTAGGTTATCCGCCACCCAAGTCAGGGAATCGGCTAGAATCGTGTTCATCGCCACCAGCGGCCCAGAAACTGACTGATTAGAACCCACAGCCCGGAATTCAAAGCGATTGCCCGTAAAAGCAAAAGGAGAGGTACGATTGCGATCGCCAGGATCCTTGGGGAATACCGGCAGGGTATCGACACCGAGATCCATCAACCCCGGGGCATCAGAACCCTCAATTCGGCCTTGGCTAATTTGGTCGAATACCTTTTCTAACTGGCTGCCCAAATATACCGAAATAATGGCGGGGGGAGCTTCATTTGCCCCCAAACGGTGATCATTGCTGGCGGTAGCCACCACTGCGCGTAAAAGCGGCCCGTACTTGTGAACGCCACGAATCACCGCCCCACAGAATAACAAAAACTGCATATTAGCGTGGGGAGTATCGCCCGGATCTAACAGATTGCCCTGGGTGGCGTTGCCGACGGACCAGTTAACGTGTTTTCCCGAACCATTAATTCCCGCAAAGGGTTTTTCGTGCAGTAGGCAAACAAAACCGTGTTTTTTAGCCGTACTTTTCAGCAAAGTCATAATTAACTGCTGATGGTCACTGGCCACGTTGGCCGCCTCGAAAAAGGGGGCAATCTCGAACTGTCCGGGGGCGACTTCATTATGGCGGGTTTTGGCCGGAATGCCGAGGCGATACATTCTTTCCTCTACTTCCTGCATAAACACCTGAACCCGTTCGGGAATCGCGCCAAAATAATGATCGTCGAACTGTTGACCCTTGGCGGCGGGTTTACCAAATAGGGTGCGACCGGTGAGCAGTAAATCGGGGCGACTATGGGCAAAATGAGCATCTACGAGGAAATATTCCTGTTCAGCACCGCAGCTGGAGTTAACGGGGGCGACTTCCGTATGTCCTAAGAGCTTAAGCACCCTGGTGGCGGCTTTACTCATCGATGAAATCGAGCGTAAAAGCGGCGTTTTTTTGTCGAGGGCCTCTCCTGTCCAAGAGATGAAAACCGTGGGGATACACAGGGTGACACCATTATCCGTCTCCATGACGTAGGCGGGACTGGTGACATCCCAAGCGGTGTAACCCCGCGCTTCAAAGGTGGAGCGAAGTCCGCCGTTAGGAAAGGAAGACCCGTCCGGTTCTCCCTGTACTAAGACTTTGCCCGTAAATTCCGTGATCACCGAACCGTCGCTCTGCACGGAGATAAAACCATCGTGTTTTTCGGCGGTGGCGTTGGTCATCGGATAGAAGACGTGAGCATAGTACAGCGCCCCTTTGGACGTGGCCCAATCCTTCATCGCTGCCGCTACCGCACTGGCGATGGAAACGTCTAATTTTCCCCCGGTTAAAATCGTGTTTTTGACCGACTTGAATACGTCTTTCGGGAGACTGGCCTGCATTTTGCTCAGGGTAAAGACATCGGTTGCCCAGAGGGCCTCTAAACGCTGAGGAATTTTGCTAGGTAGGGGTTTACGATCCGTTACTTGAGAGATAGCTTGAACACGGGTTCCATAACTCATAAGTATTTTTCCTATTGTGTTGTGTCGTGGATAAAGGGTTACTTTACTTAGGCGATGACAAGTTTCCTACTAACTTTGATGTTGAATTCCGGTCAGAGGCTATTCTCCGCTTAATAATTTTGATCCCACGGCACAAGCTTCTCTGCGGTTTTTATCTGCTTGCGCCGGCCTCTTTTCCGATCAATTAGCAACACCAGCCTTCATCTTAAGAACAGATAATCCAGAGCTTTGTATCAAACATTACAAATATCCCAAACCCGATCTTCCACCAGCGATCGCACTGAGAAAACGGGTTTCTTTGAGAAACCCGTTTTCTGGAGATAAAACTCTATACATCTATGCAATCGATAAAAAAGCGATATTTGACAAAATCGGGGGGGGGGGGTAAGATTTGGAGCAGAATTTGCCCAAAATTGCCAATGAATACCCTCAAACCTCTGTCTGGTCTCGGTGTTGTCCTCGCCAGCACAGTTAGCGCGATCGCTGGAATGACTGTCCTCCCCGCCAGCGCCGTCACCTTTACTGGAACTGGTACTGGTTTCAGCATCCCTGACAACAACGCCACAGGTGCTTCCAGCACTATTACCATTCCCACCAGTTCCAACTTCTCGATCACCAACATCACCGTCACCCTCAATAACCTAACCCACTCCTACGTAGGTGATTTGATCGCCAATCTCACCTACGTCCCAACCAACACGACAGTATCGCTGTTCAACCGGATCGGTCGCGTGACCACTGGTCTCGGTGACGCCAGCAACTTCAACGGCAACTACAGCTTCAATGATGCCTCCACCAGCAACATCTGGTCCGTAGCGGCTTCCGGGGGTGATGATTTTGTCATCCCCGGCGGCAACTACTTCCCCACCGGTGCGGGTAGTGGAACCCTTGTTCCCATACTCACTTCCTTGGGTGGCTCCCAGACCGCCGGCGACTGGCGGCTGACGATTTCAGATCTTGCGGCTGCTGATACTGGCAGTCTTGGCAGTTGGACTCTGAATTTGGAGGGGACTCCCATTGCTCCCGTTTCTGTTCCCGAATCAAATTCTGTCTTAGGTTTGCTGGCCCTAGGCTTACTGGGAACGGCAGCGGCATTTAAGCGCCATTGGAACTGAGAAAACGGGTTTCTTTGAGAAGAAAACGGAAGAAAACAGATTTCTTTGAGAAACCCGTTTTCTGTTTAAGCGCCATTGGAACTGAGAAAACGGATTTCTTTGGGAAGAAAAAGGAAGAAAACGGATTTCTTTGAGAAACCCGTTTTCTTAATCAGCTTTTTTATCTGTTTTATACCACCATCTTAAATCTTCCCGAAATTGGTGATCAAAGACAATTGCCCTACTCTTGGCGTTCAATTCCTAACTCCTGACAAAGTTCTGTAACTGTCTGTCCCGGTATTGTTTGAACGTCCCTCTCCATTGAACGTTCCAGTGCTGCCAATAACTTTCGAGCATTCGCAGGCGATCGCAAAAGATAAACGGTTTCTAATAAGCCAGTTAATTCCTCTGCGCTTAATAGTGCCATATCTTTATGACCAGGGCGCGTAATAATCGCCATACTATTCTCGCTTTCCAGTCGATCCAGAAGGCTCGCTAAATTTTCTTGAGCTTGAGTGTAGGTAGTTTGGATAGAAAACATAAGGCGAGGGCAACGAGTTGATTCGATTTTAGCTTATTTCATCAACTGAGAAAACGGGTTTCTTTGAGAAACCCGTTTTCTGGAGATAAAACTCTATACATCTATGCAATCGATAAAAAAGCGATATTTGACAAAATCGGGGGGGGGTAAGATGCTGGTGGAATTTGCCCAAAATTGCCCATGAATTTTACAACTACCTTCAAATCTCTCTCTCTGGCTGGTGTTGTCTTCGCTGGCACAGTTAGCGCGATCGCTGTACTGACTGTCCTCCCCGTCCAAGCGCTGCCGATCATCTACAATCCGACTCCAACCTTAACGCTTAATGCAGGCTCTGCTACTCCCACCGTTGGAGCCTTAGTCAACACTGCCAACGGCAATGGGTTGACTGGACCTGGAAACGCTTTGCAGCAACAGCACGTCGGAGGTACCGATTTGTCTAATTTCTGGGGAGTACGTTTAGAAATCGGGACGACTCCTGCTGATGTCAATCTTGATTTTAATTTTGGCAGTTCTGTGTTCTTAGATACCTTGGCTTTGTGGAATTACAACGCTTTTAATACCACAGCTACTGATCGCGGAATCAAGGATTTCACACTAATTCTCTCCAATAACTCCGACTTTAGCAGTCCAGTTTATGTATCAGGAACCCTAACACTTCCCGAAGGCACTTCGAACAACATACCTGCCACACTTTTTTCCTTCCCTTTGATTCAAGCCCAATATGCTAGAATTGATGTAGCAAACAATTGGTTCGTTGGTTGGACAGCACCAGGGCCTATTGGTCTCTCTGAAGTTCGCTTTGCCCAGACTGTTCCTGTTCCTGTTCCTGAATCAAGTTCTGTCTTAGGTTTGCTGGCCCTAGGCTTACTGGGAACGGCAGCGGCACTTAAGCGCCATTGGAACTGAGAAAACGGAAGAAAAGGGGTTTCTTTGAGAAACCCCTTTTCTGAACTTTTGGCAGATCGCCTTAATTATGGAATTAGTTGGATTACAATTAGTTTAAGCGCCATTGGAACTGAGAAAACGGGTTTCTTTGAGAAACCCGTTTTCTGGAGATAAAACTCTATAGTTACTAATTCTGTACGCAAATATTGCATCTAGAATTAGCTTTGTACGCTTTGACCCGTACTGGGTTAACTACGAACCTCTCTATCGGATTCCCGCTAAAGGCGGCCTCTCCGACTACCTTTCTTCCAATATTT
>NZ_JAPZQM010000453.1:0-5012 GCF_027530565.1 Microcystis sp. LE19-10.1B
GTGGTCAATTACCTAATTTTCAGGGAAAAAATCCCTAAATTTTCCCCCCAATCACTCCAATGGTAGGCACTTTTTCAGGGAAAAAAAGTCTAAAAGCCTTATCCAACAAGGTTTTTAGATTTATTCAGCAAACCCTAAATAAAAGATCTGCGATTCCAAGACATACGGAAATTAGGGATATTCTCGCTAATAAAATATGCAAAGATATCGGAATACCACTAATAAAATAAATCGTTCATCAGTCTTGATGTCAAATATCAGGATCTGGCAAAAACAGATAAAGATTTCGAGCAGATTCGGGGAGATGAGCGGTTTCAATCATTGCTAAGTTAAGTAAATAACAAAAGAGATGACTATCTATGTCGAAAGCAATCCCATCATCACAGTTAGGCGATAATAACTCTTAATTTCCAACTTTCTATCCTAATCAGGAGACCGATTGCTATGACACTGGCAAACACCCACCTAAAAATCGAAAATATCGCTCATTATATCATAAAAATCACAAAAAATACTTAATTTAATAAGACAACTAAATAATTGTTTAATCGGTAATTCTTGAGGAAATCTAAAATCAGAACCCAACTGGCAAAAAAAGTGAGAGAATAAAAACATAGTTCAGAGAGTAGAGGCTGTCAAGACAAGCTTTCCAGTCGTAAAATCCATAATTCTTGCCGGGTGAGGGCCGATAACTAACTTTCAAAAAAGCAGAATTAAATTTAGTAGAAAAAAATCGCAACAATCTGTCAATCCACTGAAAAAAGAGAGAAAACTTATGTTTTGTGAACAATGCGAACAAACCGCTAGTGGTAATGGTTGTCATCAGTGGGGAGCCTGTGGAAAAAGTCCCGAAGTCAACGCCGTTCAAGACTTATTAGTTTATTGTTTGCGGGGATTAGCATCGGTGGTTTTAAAAGCCAAAGAAGCGGCGATATCTACTCGCGAAGCCGATATTTTTACCTGCGAGTCGCTTTTCGCCACCATGACCAATGTGAACTTCGATCAAAGACGTTTTACCGATTATATTCAGCGTTGTTTAGAGATTCGGGAAAATTTAAAAGCACAATTGGGATCGCTGGACTGGTCTGCACTTGCTAACTATCAGCCTAATTTTAATGAGAGCCTAGTCAGCCAAGGTCAAGAAGTATCCTTAGAACTAATTGAAAAAGTACAAGACCTCGATATTTTTTCCCTAAAGTTAACCGCTATCTACGGAGTTAAAGGTCTTGCTTCCTATACTTTCCACGCTCAGGAATTAGGTCAAGAGGATGACTCAGTTTATCAGGTTATCCAAGAGACTTTAGCGGCAATTGATCGCAGTGATTTAAACCTGAATGATTGGGTGGCAATCTGTCTAAAAGTTGGGGCAGCAAACCTGCGGGCCATGGAATTATTAGATCAAGGTCATACCGAAACCTACGGTCATCCCATACCGACAAATGTTCCCTTAAATCCGCGTCTAGGTAAAGCCATTTTAGTCTCCGGCCATGATATTAAACAATTAGCGGCTTTACTGGCACAAACTGCCAATACTGGGATAACAGTCTATACCCACGGAGAATTATTACCCGCCCACGGTTATCCAAAACTCAAAGAAAAATATCCCCATCTCTACGGTCATTATGGCACCGCCTGGCAAAATCAAACTAAAGAATTTGCTAAGTTTCCGGGGGCAATAGTTTTAACTACTAATTGTCTCATGCCTCCCCACGAAAACTATGAAAGTAAACTCTTTACCCTCGGACCTGTGGGTTATGCCCATATTAACCGCTTAGAAACAGTGGACGGTGCGATCGATTTTAGTCCCGTGATTGCTAAAGCGCAGTCATTGCCCGGATTTACTGAAATAAGCGAACCTCGGCAGGTAATGGTAGGATTTGCCCACAATACCGTTCTCAGTGTCGCTGATACGGTGGTTAATGCCCTTAAACAGGGTAAAATCCGTCACTTCTTCCTAGTTGGGGGCTGCGATGGGGCAAAACCCGATCGCAATTACTACACCGAATTCGTGGAACAAGTTCCCGAAGATTGCATCGTTTTAACCCTTGCCTGTGGAAAATTCCGCTTTTTCGACAAACAATTAGGTAGCATCGAAGGATTACCCCGGCTAATGGACTTGGGACAATGTAACGATGCCTATAGTGCCATCAAAATCGCCCTAGGATTAGCCAACGCTTTTAACGTTAGCGTCAACGAGATACCCCTCTCCCTAATTATCTCTTGGTACGAACAAAAAGCGATCGCTGTACTGCTCACCCTGCTACATCTAGGTATGCAAAATATCCGTCTGGGACCAACTTTACCGGCATTTATCTCCCCCAACGTCCTCAAAGTCCTCTCCGATACCTATCACCTGCAGCCGATTACCACCCCCGCAAAAGACTTAGCCGATTGTCTAGGTTAAAACTTTCTGTAAAAATCCCACCCTTGGCCACAAACCGTGGCCTATGGGAAGGAGAGGGATATTATCCTCAAGGAGAATAATTTTTATGTCCGTAATCACTTTAAGCATTGATGGTAAAGATGTAGCGATCGAAGCGGGTTCGCGAGTTCTGGCGGCAGCTAGTCAGGTAGGAATAAAAATTCCCGCCCTCTGTCATCTCGATGGGGTTTCCGAAGTGGCCGCCTGTCGCTTATGTTTGGTAGAAATTGAAGGTATTAATAAATTATTACCCGCCTGTGTAACGGAGGTGGCGGAAGGAATGGTGGTTCATACCGATACCCCAAAACTAAAAGAATATCGCCGCATGACAGTGGAATTATTATTCGCTGAAGGCAATCACGTTTGTGCGGTTTGTGTGGCTAATGGTAACTGTGAATTGCAAGATTTAGCCATCGAAGTGGGTATGGATCATAGTCGTTTTCCCTACCGTTTTCCCAAGCGAGAAGTGGATATTTCCCATCCTCTTTTCGGTATTGATCATAATCGTTGTGTTCTCTGTACCCGTTGTGTGCGAGTCTGTGATGAAATTGAAGGGGCGCACGTTTGGGATCTGGCTTATCGCGGCGAAAAAGATAAAATTATTGCGGGAATGGATCAGCCTTGGGGCAGCGTTTCCGCCTGTACTTCCTGCGGCAAATGTGTTGCCGCTTGTCCAACCGGGGCGATATTCCGCAAGGGTTCCGCCGTTTCTGAAAAAGAGGAAGATCGCTCGAAGTTGGAATTTTTAGTTAATGCTAGGACTCAACACCAATGGACGCGTTAAAGTAATCAATGGAGGGTGATAGTGATCGATGGGCGCATTTAGATATCTACGAGCAGAAACTAACCGCCAAGGTAAGGGAGGAATATGATCAGATTATGGATAATAATCAAGATATCCTAGAGATTGCTGCCCAATACGAAATATCGGAGATCGATATCCGACGCGCCAAGGATTATGCTTTTGGATCGGGAGTGTCTCGATATCAATTTTTTCCCGAAGGTTTAATGGTAGCAGCTTGGCGAAGACTCGCTGGCGCTCAAGGGAATAATCTTGATCGGATGTTTCTCAATCATGAAATCTACGAATCTGACTTAGTGATTAATCGAGGCTTTTCGCAGCAACAAGCGCATTTACTGGCACAAAAACAATATCCTTGGTCTGATTCAATTCAGCAAACAAGATAATTATGACCACATCACCCGAATCGCAATTTCTACAAGCCCTAGAAATGTGTCAGTCTCTCTCCAATTTGACGGCGCAATTTTCTAGTATTCCTTGTCGGATAATTGAAATTTTGTCTGATATTAGTCAAGAGCCTAGGGTTTTGTATTCGCTCTTAATTAAATATTCTAGAGAAGTGGATTCCGCTTTAGTTGCCCTAGATATTTATGCCAAAAGTGCTGATAATTGGCGAGTAAAAGATCGAGATAAAACCTGTTCTCTTGGTTTTGGAGTAAAAGACCATTGCACGATTTTAAGCTGTTTGCTCAATTTCAGTAAACGTCCTTTTTCTTTTATTTCCTATACGGGAAATTTTGCATCGGAGGCGATTATTTTTGAGCTACTTAAAGACTGGAAAAATCTAGATTTAGCTCCTTTCTTTGAGGAAAAAATGCAAGAGTTTATCCGGGAGGCAAAAATAGCTTAAAAGAGTATTTCTTTTCATTTGATCCTTTTGACCAAATTGCAACTCAGCCAACAATACCAACCAAGAAATTAAAATTATGAGTAAAATTCGCTTCGCTACTGTCTGGTTAGCCGGTTGTTCGGGATGCCATATGTCCTTCCTCGATTTGGATGAATGGCTGTTAGAATTAGCCGAAAAAGTTGACGTGGTGTATAGTCCCGTCGGCTGCGATCTGAAAACCTATCCCGAAAATGTCGATGTCTGTTTAGTGGAAGGAGCGATCGCTAATCAGGATAATTTAGAACTAATTCATCTAGTCCGCCAAAATACCAAAACCGTCGTTTCTTTTGGTGATTGCGCCGTGACTGCTAACGTTCCCGCTATGCGGAATATGTTAGGAACTGCCGATCCCGTGCTAAAAAGGGCTTATTTAGAGTTAGGAGATAACACCCCTCAACTACCAGAAGAACCCGGTATCGTTCCCGAATTATTAGATCAAGTGCTGCCCGTCCATCAAGTCATTCCCATCGATATTTTTATGCCGGGTTGTCCCCCCGATGCGGACAGAATTCGCGAGACACTGATCCCGATTTTAAAAGGGGAATTACCCGTGATGGCAGGACGAGAAATGATTAAATTTGGTTAATTGAATCAGTTATCAGTCGTCAGTTATCAGTTATCAGTTATCAGTTATCAGTTATCAGTTATAAGATTTGAGTTTTAAGTTTTGAGTGAGCAGTATGTATTAAGTGAGCCTCATCAAATGGCAGTTTGCTACTGTCTTTTCACTGATTACTGTTTACTGATTATACTAAATCCGCTGAGTATAGGCTACATATCAGGAGAGGCACTCCTGCAAGTGGAGTGACTCTTAAATTATTACAGATGTGTCAGCGGCTGCGTGTAAGCATCCCACCGAAAAACTAATGCGCGGGGGGTTCGGGGGCGGCGCCACGCCC
>NZ_JAPZQM010000102.1:0-4410 GCF_027530565.1 Microcystis sp. LE19-10.1B
AGAATGACCGGGGGAACTCTGAAATTTTCGGCTTAGTTGCCGGCAGCTTGCCGCCAACTCACTCCTCTAGATAAGTATTTTGACTCACGCCCCTTCCTCTTTTGAGACGTTGTGACACTTAGGGTGCGGAATGTGGGTTACAATGTCGCCATGGAATAACCCGTAAAATAATCATTAGATTGGGTTAAACGAAGTGCAACCCAACACAAAACATGAAGAATAATAGGGGGATGATGTTGGGTTTCCGTTGCAACCCAACCTTGCAAGATAGACGTACTGCTACGCAGTGCCTTCGGCATCGCACCTGATACCTTAATAGCTAAGTTGCTTGTTTGCCAAATTCAGGAACAACCAGGTTGACTTCCTTCGAGTTGTAACCAAATGCTTCTACCTGAGACTTGATCAAATCAAGAGCATCATAATAAGCAAGGCTTTGTCCTTTATAGAAAGAAGAGTCCTCTCCTTTTATGTCAGCTTCGTTAATTTTTGCGAGGGATTCATTGTACTTTTCTTTGAGAATAAGTGCATGATCTTTGATAAAGTTAACAGATTCTGTATTCATAGTCCTCTCTCCTTGAGTAGGCCTTCTAGTATAGTCTTTTGCTCGCTCTGCCGATTTATGTCACTTTGCCATTTATCGGGAAGAGCTTTTTGCTGTCTAGGATCAAGATTATCAAAATCAGGTATAAATTTTTGGGGAGCTTCAATCTTTTTTTGATGTTCAGAAATTTGCTTGTTTATAGATTCAATTCCTTTTCGGATTTGAGAGTCTGGCTTTTTGGCATATTCGTTATAGAATCCAGAGTGCTTACCCCCTTGTTTGGCAATATTATATGGGTCATTCACATTAGTCACATCATCCACTTCATCAACAGCCTTAGTAGCTACCAACTGTTGATTCTTCACTATTATACCTCTCCAGAAAAGATTTTTGATAAGCTCTTAGTCAGGGCTTCATCTCTTATTTTGACAATTATTGGAGAGGTCTATTTAGCAGGGTCAGTCCACACTCACCCGCATCAATATAGGAGCGAACAAACTCTATCTGAGTTTCTTGCATCACTTCTGTGGTAAGACGATTTTGCCTAGTTGAGTTTTCGGTAAGTTTTAGGGGAATTGTTGGGTTTCCTTGCGTCAACCCAACCTACCAGATCTGCGATCGCCTTGATTTAAATTTGAGAGAGTTCGCGTTCACCCGCTAATTTCAGTGCAGAAGCGGCTTCAGGAATATAGGAAGTTTTCGTTTTAGAGACGATACCTCGCTGTTGTTCCCGTAATTGTTCTAGACGCGCGGTACTCCAATCTGTCAGCATCGAGTTACCTAAACGGGGAGCTAATTTGTTAATTTTCTCCACGGCGGAGATAGCTAGTTCATCCATCTGTACGGAGGCTAGATAGCAATCACAGGCGATGTCTATCTCTCCTAATCGTTCGTGACATTGCCCAGCCATAAACCAAGCGATCGCCATTCCAGGCGGGCCGAGTCTAGTGGCGGAGCGATAGATTTTCGCCGCCTCTTCAAATTTATTTTGTTTTAGTAAGACTTCCCCTAGTTGTAGGCGATAGTGAGAGTAGAGAGGTTCCAGTTCTACCATTTTCTTCGCTCTCTCTCCGGCGAGATCGATATCACCCAACCAGAGGGATTCTTTCGTTCGGCTCTCGAAAACCGTCGTTAGATTGTCATGGGCGGAAATTCGTTCCGTCTCATTTTTGCACTCGCGGATCAGCTCTTCCGCTAGGGATTGACAGATATCCATTTCACGGACAACTGTTTGCCGCTCACCCAGCAGAAGTGGAGCGAAAACAGCCGCGCGGTGGTAAAAACTGGTTAAACGTTTGAACTCGAAATGATCGAGGGAAGGTTCGAGGTGATCGAGCGCTCCGCTTGCCACTTCTCGCCAATGAGCGACCGCGGCTAGATCTCGAAATACAGTAGCGTGTAAAACGATTAGTTCTACGGCCGCCCCGAAAACCACGAAGCTTTCTTTAGAAGCGTGTTGAACGAGCTGCTTTAAATCTTCAAGATTTTCCGATGTGCCAATACTTTCTTGACAGAGGATTTTAGACATCGCCCGACTATAAGCTAATTTAGCGATCGTGGAATCTCTCGTGATGTCTTCATCGGTACTCGCAGTAACATATTTAAGAATCGCTTCATGAAAGCATAAACTCGATAATAAATTAATTGTTTCCAGTTGAGTAGTGGGTGAAAGTTCCCGATAATGAACTAAATGCGAGCAAAGAACTCTCCAGCGCTCGGTTCTCAACTCATCGGGGAGAGCGAGAGGATTTTTAATCGAGTATTGAAAAAGACCAGTCTCACGAATTAATTGTTCTCGAAAAGAAGCTGGGTGAACGAGAGTAACTGGGTTCACGGAAAGAGACGTACCAACATTTTGTACTTCGGAGACGAGGTTTCGATAGCTATAGTCAATTCCTTGAATATGCCAAGCTCCGGATTGATAGGGACTAAGATCGAAATAGGGGCGATGACTCCAAGGAATGGGAAGATCGTTTAAAAATAGCATACATATTCTCGAAAAATGCGATCTTTGTCTGGTTAGTATTTCCACGATAGTCAACGGAGTATCTTGACTTGTTGAACTATCGTAGAAATCAAAAAGAGAGAACGATAAAATACCGATCAATCTCTGTATTTTGTTATTATCTCACACGCCACTGACCACGACCGCCCATTACTTGACGTAAAGTTTTAAAAGCGGTAATGCTTTCTTGACTGTCGTTGGCGGCATCGGTGCGAAGCTCGATAATTTCGTCAGTCACCGTGTTTTTGATCTCGTTGATTTTGATGTTAGCCATGAGATGTATTCTCCAAATTTTCGCTAAATGAATGAATCAAATTATTGATTCAAGAAAACAATAACAATTTTTCAACATCAGATCAACTATCAAAATCGAACAAAAAAAAGAT
Source organism: Microcystis sp. LE19-10.1B (assembly GCF_027530565.1). Taxonomy (NCBI): domain Bacteria; kingdom Bacillati; phylum Cyanobacteriota; class Cyanophyceae; order Chroococcales; family Microcystaceae; genus Microcystis; species Microcystis sp. LE19-10.1B. The sequence continues at coordinate 2,933 of NZ_JAPZQM010000102.1, forward strand.
AATTGAGTTATTTATGTTCTTTTTGAAAGACTGTTTTTTGCGAAAACATCATCAAAACCGATTAAACAACGGGCTTCCAAGCTATTTAAAGAAACAAAAATAAGTAATTTATGTACAAAAAACTCTGAACTTGTCTTGTTGGAAGCAAAGAGAACCAACCAAGCTAACTGAATTGAGTTATTTAGGGTTTGCTGAAAAAGTTTGTTGATGGGGTTAGGAGTCAGGATTCAGTAGCCGGTCGTCGGTCGTTTCAGGCTTTGTTGCCCTCCTTTTTGTACTAGCTTGCGTACCACAAGAAGGATAATGCCAAGTTTTTGAAGGTCACAATCCTATTTTCGCAGCACTAACATCAGACTTTAACAGGTCAAAAGCCTTATTTTAAAAGGGTTTTATCATTATTCAGCAAGCACTATTTATTTTTTTTATTAACTGGGAATTCTGTTAATGAATAGATTCAGGAATTTTTAAAAGTGTATGTATTAAAAATCGCTTTGTTGGTTTTTATGCTGAATAAGCTCACTCAAAAATAATCGGATTATTGGTATTTTATTAATCCATATTGTATTAATCTTATAGTAAAATAATCCGTAGGTTGGGTTAAACGAAGTGCAACCCAACACAAAACATGAAGAATAATAGGGGGATGATGTTGGGTTTCATGCTTCAACCCAACCTACAAAATAGGCGATCAGCCTTCTGTAAAACTTCCGCAGTGACCGACTCGCTTAGATAATACTCCCCGCAATTCTGACAGATATCCGCAGGGACTTGTTTTAGAATCACGATAAAATTATCTCTCTCCAAAGTAACGGTAACAAAATCCGATCGAGTCGTGCCGTGTTTACAGATCACACATTCCATAACTCTTATCTTCCCTTACTATGTTTGCGGGGTGAGCATAACCCACCCCGTCCACAATTAATTACTTAACTCGTATTCTATTTCCTGAATTTTCTCCTTTACCCAGGCGTTAAACAAATCGGGTTCTTCGGTTTGTGTTATGCAATGGACGGGAGTTATAAGGAGTGAAACCCTTATATAGAAAGACATTGCTTCGATTTTTGCCAATTGTTTTCAATCTAGAACGAGCTAATCAATTAAGTCTCTTGCCAGATAAGGATTTAGCCGATTTATGCCCCCTGATCGAACCATACCAAGTAACGAAGAACCAAATCATTAGTTATTTCGAGCGAAGAACAACGAATGGATTAGTCGAGGGAATCAACAATAAACTTAAACTAATAAAAAAAATTGGCAGCCATAGTACCGCCCGCAACTTGACGTAAAGTTTTAAAAGCGGTGATGCTTTCTGGACTGTCGTTAGCGGCATCGGTGCGAAGTTCGATAATTTCGTCAGTCACCGTGTTTTTGATCTCGTTGATTTTGATGTTAGCCATGAGATGTATTCTCCAAATTTTCGCTAAATGAATGAATCAAATTATTGATTCAAGAAAACAATAACAATTTTTCAACATCAG
>NZ_JAPZQM010000643.1:0-25981 GCF_027530565.1 Microcystis sp. LE19-10.1B
GAACCCTTATATAGAAAGGCATTTGGCGATTTTTGTCAATTATTTTTGATCTAGAGCGAACTAATCAATTAAGTCTCTTGCCAGATAAGGATTTAGTCAATTTATGCCCCCCTATCGAACCATACTAAGTAACAAAGAACCGAATCTTTTCAGAGGTTTGGGTTTTCTCTCAATAACAGAGGGACAGAGGTGGTTAGCTGAACGTTGGGAAAAACTGATAGTTTTATCGACGTAAGAAGCAGAAAAATTAGCTAAGTTAACAGGATGTACTCTCAGAAAATTTCAAGAGAGATAGGCTTTTAGTGGCTTGGGAACAAGCTTTATCAATTTATTCATAATAAATTTGGCAGAGGATTAAAGATTAGTTATTGTGACTAACTCTTTTGGTTAGAACAAGATAAACTTGAGAATCTTCGGTCAAATTTATTGACTCAAAATCAGCTGTACTTAATTTAAATGAAACAGCCCTAGGGATTAAGGGGGGATCGGCACCCCCCTTATCAAGGGGGAATTAAGGGGGGATCAAGGGGGGATTTATCTTCAATTTAATTATATATCACCATAAGTAAGGCAGAATCGAAAGATAGTTAAATACTTGACCCTAGGCTCACAATTTTACTGTTGCGAGATGGAAAATAAAAACCGCTCGTAAGCTCGATTAATTTTTTGCATAATTTTAATCGCTATGGCAGAGGAATTGTGATCGGGGTGATACTGACGAGCAAGCTGATAATATCTTTGTTTAACTTCTGAAAAACTGGCATTCTTAGAAACTTCTAAAACTTCCCACCAATCCTCGGAATCTGGGGGAAATATTTCTAATTCTCCTAACATTTCTGACCATATTTTTACCTTATCTCCATAACTACATGTAATTAAAAATTGACCGTCAGGACTAAATTTTAAGGGAGCAGTTCCCCGTAAAACTTTAATTAATTCTCCTGTTTGTCCTTGCCAAATTTTAATTTCTGTTCGGGAAGCACTAGCAATTAGATGGCGATGAGGATTAATAGCAATACTGATAATTGCCTGCTCGTGTGCCTGCCAACTTTTAATAATTTCTCCTGTCTTTATATCCCAGATTTTAATCGTTTTATCACTACCGCCACTAATTAGATATTGACCATCATTACTAAAAGCTAAACTGTTAACGGCTGCCCTGTCACCGCTAAAAGTTTGATAAGCATAACTATGATCAAATCGCCATAATTTAATAGTTTTATCATCACTACCACTAGCAATAATTTGGCTATCGGGACTAATAGCACAGGTATTAACTGCCTCCTCATGACCGATTAAAGTTCGCTTTAATTCTCCTGTATGATAACCCCAGATTCGCAGAGTTTTGTCATTACTAGCACTAACAATAAATCTTTCATTGGCAGCAAAAGCTAATTGTAAAATGACGCCATCGTGGCTATCGGGAGCATTTACACGAGCGAAAAAACTACTTTTATACTGCTTAGTGTCTAATTGCCACTGACTAATTCTGCCATCCAATCCACCAACAATGATCGATTTACTGTTAGGACTTATAGCCAGAGTTTGGATCGGTTCATTAACTCCCACAAAGGCATAAATTAATTTACCCGTTTCTCGCTGCCAAAGTTTTATGGTTTGATCTTCTCCCGCACTAGCGATAATTTTACCATCAGGACTAACATCGATCGCCCCAATATTTGCCTGATGACCTTTAAGAGTTTGGAAACACTGCCAAGATAAACGCTCTGGAATAGTAATTTCTGTAGAATATAACTGTTGATTTTCCTGAATAGATACTTCTTCTAACAGTCCCTGTAGTTCTGCCTCTAGATTTTTATATTTTCCCGTAACTTCTTGCCAAAATAAAGCTTCTTCGTACTCTCTAGTAATGCGATCAAAAAATTCTAGATTGCTATAAAAATTATTGTCGAAGTAGGTGGGAGATAACATTTTCATCACTCCGTAGATTCCTAACCCGACTAGGCCGCCAGCGATTGCCATAGAACCGACACCAACACCGAAAGCTGTACCTTTAACTGCGACTCCCACACCCCCAAAGGTAGAGTAGATACCGATTCCGCCAAGGCTTCCTATTCCCAAAGCTAACCCGACATTGTGATCGTTTGTTTCTAGTCCTTGCAGACTGGCATAAATTGCCGAACTTGTCAGGATGCCAATCCCCGTCATTCCCACTAAACCGACGCTTATACCGCCAAATCCGCCGACTAAGCCAATATTTCCCAGACAAGCAGATAAATTGGCTCCTGTGACTCCACCGACGGCGGGAATAACAAAATCGAGCTTTTTAGCCATATTTTTGCGAAATAATCAAGTTAGTCATCGGGTTTCTCCTATAGAGTGTAGCCTAGTTTGGTATCGACGACTGACTCCCCAAAACGGTACTTTTCCCTCCTGCCCCCTGCCGACCGCCTCTTTCAAGTCAGTCCCGATGAAAAAATTTTCACCCCCACAGATGAAAGAGGTTTCTTTCCCCACACCCCACACCCCACACCCCACACCCTCTTTCCAGTCAGAGGCAATCAGGGCAAAATGATAAGTATTTTATATGCAAATACCTTCAATGCTTAAAAATATTTAAATTTACAATCGGTAATATTTATTTTTACTTAAGAATTTATTGAGAATAATTTTTATTTATTTACGAGGTTACAATACTTCCAGCGATTCTGGTATAATTTTGCATTATGCTATGATGCCTCTTATTGTAATTTTTAGGGTTTTAATGATCTGGGTTGTCTTAAAACCCTTGCTAAATCTAGACTTTTCCCTTGGGCAAAACCAAACAGTTCCGCCAATTTTCCCTTTTTTCCCGAACAACGTTGATCTAATTTTTGTGTAGTTTTGTTGCAAAGTCAAATTTTTTTTGACAAAATGGCTAAATTGTGGTATGGAGATAGATTGTTGATAGGTGGCCATTCAAACCGAGGCAATCAATAATTAGGACTTGCTGAATAAGTTTGTTGGTGGGGTTAGGAGCCGGTGGTCGGGAGGGTAAGTGAGAAGATCAGACAGAATTTGAAGAATGAATGGCGACACAAGGAAAGCCCTGCTCTCAAAGCGTTTTCAATGCTGCTCCGATACGCGATCATCTTCAAACTTGACAACGCCGCCGATCGCGCATCAACCTTGAATCGACTCTGGTATGAGTGGAAATCGATATACTAGAATTATTATGGTCAAGATGTCCAACTTAAGATCAATGACAAAAATCCTCTCGACAGCCGAAGTGAAAGCGCGTCTTTCCGAATCGATCGATCTTGCTCTCCAAGAGGGCTACGTTGTCATCACCCGCTACGGCAAACCCGTGGCTGCCCTAGTGAGTTACGAAGATATCCGACAATTGCAACGACTGAGAAGCGCTCGTCAGAGGGGAGGGTTAGCGAATTTAAGCGAAAATTGGGAAGATTCCGAAGAATTAGCCGAAGAACTGGATAATATCTTGGACGAGAGAACCTGATGGCTTATCTCTTTGATACCGATGCTATTTCAGAGATGTTACGCAAGCGCCCGCTACTGGACTATCTGCAATGGTTACGATCGCTAGATCGAGAAAATCAATATACTAGCAGTATCACGATCGCCGAACTATATAAAGGTGCGTTCCGTTCCCCCAAGCGCAATGATTTTCTGGAAAAAATCGAAACGAGAATTATCCCCGAATTCACGATCCTGCCATTCGATCGCTTGACAGCGAAAATTTACGGAGAAATTCAAGCGCAACTAGAACAACAGGGAAATATTCTCGCCCATGCCGATTTACAGATCGCATCCACGGCGATTCAATCTAATCTAGAACTGGTTACGGGTAATATTCAACATTTCGCCCGTGTAGAAGCTTTACGGATTAATTACACTCTCGTCCACGCCAGGGCATCTTCATAAAATGTTCAGAGTTGAGGCAACTTCGGCATCAACCATGGCAGCTGGATCGCAAATATAGGATAACTTTCCCAAAAATCAGCGATAAAAACCTTTTTTACCGATCTAGCCCGGCTCTAACGCCTGGGAAGGGAAAAATCCTCAATTGAGCCGAAATTAGCTTAATCAAAAAATATGCTATAATCAGAATGTAAGCACAAGGGGCCGTAACGGTTTCGACAGGTTAGCGAAAGCTCCCCCGTGATACAGGTCGAGAGTGAGTCTCCTCTCGTAAATCAAAGGCTCAAACAAAAAGTAAATGCGAACAACATCGTTCCTTTCGCTCGTAAAGCCGCTCCTGTAGCTGCCTAATAGTCTCTAATCGACTCGAGCATTCATAGTTTGACTCCGTTAAGGACTATGGATAAACCCCCAACGGATGCCACGTTTAACTTTCTCTAGTTAGTTAACCGTCTAAGCTTTAACTAGAGCATCCCACTGTCCGGGATAAGTGACAGTCCCCGTTTCGAGGGTAATCGAAACTAAACCTGTGAATGAACGGACAGTCAATACCTAATTTGGACAGCAGTTCGACTCTGCTCGGCTCCATTGATTACTTTAATGAAAGACCTTCTCTCCCGCATGGACGGGGTACAAACACCGATCATTCCCGTGGTCGGTCAATTAATTAAAGCGAACCCCGGCACTATTTCCCTAGGTCAAGGGATTGTTTCCTATTATCCACCCCAGGAAGCGATCGAATCTCTATCTTTATTTTTAGCCAATCCCAAAAATCATCAATATCAATCTGTGGCGGGAATTCCCCCCTTATTAGCAGTAATTCGGGAAAAACTAGCCGAAGATAATCGGGTAGAAATCAGCGATAAACAGGCAATTTTTGTGACGGCGGGCAGTAATATGGCCTTTATGAATGCCATTTTAGCCATTACTTCCCCGGAGGATGAAATTATTCTCAACACTCCCTTTTATTTCAATCATGAAATGGCCATAAAAATGGCTGATTGTCAAGTAATTTTGGTCGCCACAGACAAAAATTATCAATTGCGTCCAGCCGCCATTGAAGAGGCAATCACGGAAAAAACTAAGGCAGTGGTGACGATTTCTCCTAATAACCCCACGGGAGTAGTTTATCCAGAAAATACCCTAAGAGAAGTCAATCAAATTTGTCAAAAAAAGGGCATCTATCACATTCATGATGAAGCTTATGAGTATTTTACCTATAACCATGCCCGTCACTTTTCCCCGGGGGCAATTGTTGGCAGTGAATCCTGGACTATTTCCTTATTTAGTCTCTCAAAAGCCTACGGTTTTGCCAGTTGGCGCATTGGTTATATGGTAGTACCAGAACATTTATCTGAGGCGATTAATAAGATTCAGGATACTATTTTAATCTGTCCGCCGGTGGTTTCGCAATATGCGGCTCTGGGAGCGTTACAGGTGGGTAAAAGCTATCCTTTAGAACAGTTAAAAACCATCAGTAAAGTTAGAGAAATTTGCCTGAATGCTCTAGAATCGATTAGGGATATCTGTGATGTTGCCACTGCGGAAGGGGCTTTTTATTTCTTCCTGAAAATTACCACAGACAAGAATGATTTTCAGTTAGTTAAAAGTTTAATTGAGCAGCAGCGGGTGGCGGTGTTACCCGGTTCAACTTTTGGGATAACAGAAGGCTGTTATTTGCGTCTTGCCTACGGTGCTTTATCTCCAGAAACGGCTTTAACGGCAGTAGAAAGATTGGTAAAGGGACTGCGTTATTTTAGTCAGTGATTTTCAAGAATAAATACCGGCTTTTTTTCTTGGTTTTTACTTTACCACAACTGATGAAAAACCTTCTCTTGCCGATGGATGGGGTGCAAACACCGATTATTGCTGTGGTCGGTCAATTACTTAAAGCGAAGCCTGGTACTATTTCCCTAGGTCAAGGGATTGTTTCCTAATTATCCACCCTAGGAGGCGATCGAATATATTTCTTTAGACTAGGGGTTTGGCTGGCTGGTTTCCATAATCAGAATTGCTGACCTCTTGAGCTACAATTGACGGCAAAGCGTTTTTGCGCTAAACTATGGGACAAAGAATGCTTTGGCCTTATATAATTAATGCGAACAATCTATTTTTACGCCCCTGACGAAATCAGACAAAAAAATATCAGGGAAGACCAGACTCTATGGACAGGCGATCCTAGCAATTTTACGGCTTGGATAGCCCAAACCTACTTTCATCTTAAACAAGCTGGCTTTCCCTGTGAAATAGCCAGAGAAATCCCAGAGCAAGGAATTTTAATCGCCGACCGAGACACCCTAGATAATGACTATCCCTTCTTGGATAAGGTCATGTTAATTTGTGTCCAAAGCGACAAAGAATATCACCCTTCGGCTCACCTACACATTGTTTATAATCCGTATACTTGGGAGAAGACTAAAGACTCTATTTGGAACCCCCATCTAATTAGTCATTGGCCGATGCCCGGGTTAATTCCCAGAGATAGGGAACGGAACACCCTAGTGGAGAATATTTCTTACATTGGCAACAGGGGTCAGTTGGCACCGGAATTAAGGTCGGAAGCATGGCGAGAGTCTTTGGATACTCTCAATTGCCATTGGATGCCGATTTGGGATAAATTTCAATGGAACAATTATACTAATCTAGATGTGATTGTAGCCGCGCGTAGTTTTGATTCTCGAAATTATCCTAATAAAGGTTCTATTAAGCTAATTAATGCTTGGCACGCCGGTGTTCCTGCCCTTTTGACTCCAGAGTTAGGCTTTTTAGCAGAAAGAAAGACGGAGTTAGATTTTATTATTATTCACTCTCTAGAGGAAACAATTCAAGCAGTTCGTCGTCTGAAAAGTTCTCCAGAACTTTATCAAAAAATGGTTGAAAACGGTTATAAGAGGGCGAAAGAACACACAATTGAAACCACTTTAAATCAATGGATATCTTTTTTTAAAGATGTGGCTTTTCCCACCTACGACCAATGGTCTGCTTTAAGTCAATTTGAAAAAAGATGGTTGTTCAGTCAGCGATATTTAGCTTTCAAATACGACAGATTTAAACACAAAATAAACAACCTTGGCAAGTCAAAAGCATAATTCAATTCTCGATCGATTATTTCTCCTTCGTGTAAAAAATAGTTGATAGCCTTTCTCATCAAGATAACGACTCCCTAAAACCAGATAGTTTGTACCTCACCATTAAGATAACTGCTATAGGATAACCTCTGATTCGATCTTTTGGGCTATTCTTAGTTTAGCCGAACGAGAACGAGGGTTTTTAGCTTGTTCTTCTCGACTGGGAATAATCGGCTTTTTCGTGATAATTTTCAAGGAATTATCTTCGCGAAAGCCATACTTGATCAGACGATCTTCTAGACTATGAAAACTGATCATAGCGATAATTCCCCCGGATTTTAGCCAGTGGGGGGCTTGATCTAACAATTGTTGGAGAGAATCTAATTCTTGATTAACAGCGATGCGTAGGGCTTGAAAAACCCGCGTTGCCGGATGAATACGTCCATAACGGTAACTAGCGGGTACAGAACTAGCGATGACAGCCGCTAATTCTGTAGTGGTAGTAAAAGGACGTTTTTGGACGATCGAGCGAGCAATAGGACGAGATAAACGTTCTTCTCCGTATTGATAAAAAAGATCTGCTAATTCTTTTTCGTGCCAATGGTTGATAATATCGGCTGCCGTCAGGGATTGACAGCGATCCATCCGCATATCTAAGGCTGCCGTGTGGCGAAAACTAAAGCCGCGCTCGCTCTGATCGAATTGGGGAGAACTGACTCCTAAATCGGCGATAATGCCATCAAAACTGCTATTTTGTCCATTATAATCGGCGAAGTTCCCCCACCAGAGGGTTAAACGGCTATCTAGATAGGGGGCGAGACTAATTTTAGCGGCTTCTAGGGCGCTTTGATCGCGATCGATGGCGGTTACTGTGGTTTCGGGATGGGCTTCTAAAAGCAAGCGGCTGTGTCCACCACCCCCTAGGGTAAGATCGAGATAATGCCCCCCGGGTTGAATATTTAAGCCGGCGATTAATTCTTGACTCAAAACGGAAATATGGGGAAAATCTTGATTCATATGCTGATAACTTCCTGAAAATGGCGATTTAACCTAGGGTTTGCTGAAAAAGTTTGTTGGTGGGGGCAGGGTGTGGGGTGTGGGGTGTGGGGTGTGGGGTGTAGGGTGTAGGGTTTTACCGATTTTGGGGTAGTCAGTTACCTAATTTTCAGGGAAAAAGTGCCTGAATTTTACCCCCGATCACTCCAATGGTCAGCACTTTTTGAGGGGAAAAAAGTCTAAAAGCCTTATCCAACAAGGTTTTTAGATTTATTCAGCCAACTTTAACCTAAAAACAACTGATAGGCCCGATTTTGACTTTCATCCCAATAGCGATAGCCGAGAGTATCGAGAAAAGCTTGCCATTGATTCATTTCATCGGGGGGGACCTGTATGCCCACGACGATGCGCCCGTAATCGGCCCCGTTATTGCGATAATGGAAAACGCTGATATTCCAGTGGGGACTCATGGAGGCGACAAATTTCATTAAAGCCCCCGGTCGTTCGGGAAACTCGAAGCGATAAAATAATTCATGGTCGGCTAAATGCGATCGCCCTCCCACCATGTGGCGCAGATGCAATTTAGTCAATTCATCATCGCTAATATCGAGGGTTTTAAAGCCACAAGCTTCAAAACTCTCGGCTAATTTCTTGGCATCGGTGCGATTTTCGATCTGGGCGCCGACAAAAATATGTGCTTCTTTTTCATCGGCAATGCGATAACTAAATTCGGTTAAATTGCGTTTGCCGACACATTCGCAAAAACGCCGTAAACTGCCCGGTTGTTCGGGAATAGTAACAGCATACAACGCCTCGCGCCGTTCCCCTAATTCTGCCCTTTCCGCCACAAACCGCAGACGATCAAAGTTCATATTCGCCCCACAAGCCACAGCAACGAGGGTTTTATCCTCAATTCCTTCTCTTTCTACATAAGCTTTCGCTCCTGCTACCGCTAACGCCCCCGCAGGTTCTAAAATCGAGCGTGTATCTTGAAAAACATCCTTAATCGCCGCACAGATATCATCCGTATCCACTAGGATAATCTCGTCCACATACTGCTGACAAAGACGAAAAGTCTCCTCTCCCACCTCGCGCACCGCCACCCCGTCGGCAAATAATCCCACTTGGGACAAACGCAGCCGATAACCGGCTTTTAGGGATTGATTCATCGCGTCTGAGTCCACAGGTTCCACCCCGATAATTTTAATTTCTGGACGTAAACGCTTGACATAGGCTGCAATACCTGATATTAAGCCACCGCCACCAATAGCGACAAAAATCGCCTCGATCGGTTGCTGATATTGTCGTAAAATTTCCATACCGATCGTACCCTGGCCGGCGATTACCTCCGGATCATCGAAGGGATGGATAAAAGTTAAGCCTTTTTCCGCTTCTAACTGCCGCGCGTAGGTGTAGGCATCATCGTAGGTGTCACCGTGCAGGACGACAATCCCGCCCCGGGCTTTTACCGCGTCGATTTTGACTTGCGGAGTGGTGACAGGCATAACGATAATCGCTTGGGTTCCCAATTGCCGCGCCCCCAAAGCGACTCCCTGGGCATGATTTCCCGCCGAAGCAGCAATTACACCTTTTTGTAACAAATCCCTTGACAAATGCGCCATTTTGTTGTATGCGCCGCGCAGTTTAAAGGAGAAAACCGACTGCATATCCTCGCGCTTGAGTAAAAGCTGATTGTGCAAACGTTGGGAGAGATTGGGGGCAAGTTCCAAGGGGGTTTCTTGGGCGACATCGTAGACGCGTGCGGTGAGGATTTGAACCAGGTAATCGCAGTACATTATTCTTTTTTGGCGGTGGGGATTGGCGAGTCAGGCTAGGATACAGAATAGATCATCGTCAGTCCGGTTAGCAATAAAGAGCTATCAGCTGTCAGCCGTCAGCTTTTTGCTCTGTGTTCCCTACTTCCCACTTCCCACTGATGTAACCTCTCAATAACTGCTGGAAGCTGTCGCGAACAAAAATCAAGGTCGTGTAGGGGTTGCTATGAGGGAGAAAATCTGGTTTAACACAGATAGGAGGATTGCCACAGAGAGCCAAAGGAAAATTGAGAAAGCCCTCCGCCAAGAAGTAGATAGCTGACAAAACCTCGTAACGAACCACCCAACTGGAAGCCCAACTCAGAGAACAGAAAAAGCTCAAAGGCCGACCGAAGATAAGAGCCAGCCAACTCAACGAAAAAACCCCGGCGTTGCTTAATCAAGGTATGAATGCTAATTTTGCATATATCAAAAAGTCAGTTTGAGCCTGAGTTTTAAAAAATGTAGATGCAATGATTCATACCCAAAGTCAGCAACGCCGAGCATCTTTCAATTTGACAACGCCTAAACCCACAGCTTCAATCAATGTGCATGGTGCGTTCCCCAAAATTGATCGGTGGAGCAGTAGGAGCCACATTAGGGAACGCACCCTACGGCTGCGGCGCTCGGTGTGCATGGGCGTTGTTATGCTTTTCCAAATTCGATTTTGAATAAGGCAATTTTATGAATGAAATACCAAATATATTTCTCTTATAAATCTGCCTAGTTTGATTATATCTTTGCATCGCATTTCGCAGATCAAATTTAATGTCATTAATGAACTGGTCAGGAAAAGGTTCTCCAACAATATGCTTGGTATCTATATTGTTTTCCTTCCACAATCTAAATTGAGCTTGTTCTTGAGTGGCATGACGAAGATAATTGGAAAAACTAGCAGGCATTTCCGCCCCTTCAACTAGATAAAGCTTGGTTCGCAAAATTCTGACTATTTCTTTATGAAGATCACAGAAATATTCATTCTTAAAAAAGGACTCAATTTCCTTCTTTTGCTCTTCACTTAGTGGATCATGAACCCCAGAGGCAGGATTAACAATATCTTCTTTGACATAATATAACGTATCAATTTGATTCACGAGATTGAAGAGTAGTCCATAGAATTCTTCAATCTGGCTTCTATAATGCTCAATTGTATGTTCAAGTCTCTTAGTATTGTCTTCTCTGATTTTAGTTAAGTAAAAGGTCAGTATTGAGCCTGCAAGTGCTAGTGTTCCAGCAATCAACGCAACAACAACTTCTGTCTTCATATTAAATAGACCTCGACCTAGTATTATATTAAGACTAACAGTCTTTCTAGTTAAGGAATCTAACAAAATAAAACTGCATAACTATATATTATATGTAAACTTTCCACATATCACGCCAAATACACATTTTTTAAGAAATATTTCCGTATATTCTGAAACTTTCCCTATAACATTACAAGTAACCGTGTTATGCCGAATTATTATAGGCGTTCTCATGTTTTGAAAATCCCACAGGGTGGCCGATACAAAATTAGGTTATACCTCATCTTTATGAGAAAGGCTGCCATACCGGGAGCGAATTTGGCTGGGATTTACTACCATATTTAACTTCATTTGTCAAGAAATTCGCTAATTTTAAGGTGCGCCATCGCACTTAAACCCACAGCTGCAATCAATCTGCATGGTGCGTTCCCCAAAAATCGATCGCTGGAGCAGTAGGAGCCACATTAGGGAACGCACCCTAGGGAGATAGCGTACTGCTACGCAGTGCCTTCGCCATCGCACTATAGATTTAGCGGTTCCATTGAATGCTTTAGCCGGCGGTCGGGTGCAGTGATTTGTTAGACGCTCGCTTAATTGGCAACCTAACTAATCTATCTTTATGAGCCAGTTGCTTCTGCTTTAAGTCATTAAAAATAGCTCTTAAGTCATATTGAAACGATTGAGCGTATTCTTCTCTATACTTGTGAATTTCATCGAGAATTTCATTTTTATACATGACTAAACCTCTAGGTTATATCCAATAAGCTCATAAGGAGTGCAAATAACTGGCAATATATATCCGAGATCAGAACTAATCTGAGCCAGCTGGTGGTGAATTTGGGCATTTGCCATGTGCTTGCAGTTCCATGTTAGCAAATAATCTAAGTTATAGACGGTTGCTAATGCCATATGTAAAGCGTCGTTAGATGCCTTTAGGGGCAGATTGCTTTGAGTCAGAAACGCTTGCGAAAGTTCAAACGCATCTTCCGTAAGTTCGAGAAGCATTAGGGATTGTAACAAGTTTAACCGTTGAGCGGCGATTATCGGATCTCCCTTAGCTGCCTCATCTTCAACGATCTCTGATGCGTAAAGCGTAAATGAGCTACTATGTTCGTTCCACCAATCCTGGGTGATCTTGATATTAGCAGCAACGATCAGATTGTCAGTGGGTCTGGCGGTTAAATGCCCAACAATACTTGTTTCAATATAGACGCTTCCATTCACGGCAACCTAGAATATCTTTTCGCTCTCTATCCTACCTTATTTAATCTTGGTTTTGAGGGTGTTGGGTAACAGCCGTCAACCCAACCGACAAGATCAGCGTACTGCTACGCACTGCCTTCGCCATCACACTTAAACCCACAGCTGCAATCAATCTGCATGGTGCGTTCCCCAAAAATCGATCACTGGAGCAGTAAGAGCCACTTTAGGGAACGCACCCTACGGCGATCTGTTTTATCAGCACTCTAGGCTATTTATTCCCCTAGAAACGAATCGCACCGTTACATTTCATTAACCCACCCTACAAGATCGGCGATCGCTATAAAATTGGCAATCGCACTATATATAAACAGTCTCACCAGTCTCTGACAACTTTTACCATAGCTACTTCTGACCATTTTTCCCAAATACTATTGGGAACTCTCAAAGTATATCGTGTTCTGTTGCCTCCTTGACCTTCTTTATCAAGGTTTTTCGCTCCTAAAAACACACCAGAACTATCTATAAATTCAGCCCTAAAGCCATGCTGCAATAATTCAAGTCTTAAGTAAGCTTCTCTCGCTGCTGGGCTTCGTTCTGCTTCTGGAGGAATTGAAAATTCAACAATCCACTCTACTTGTTGATTCTGTTGATTAAATGCAGGTTCTTCAATCATTTTATACGAAAATGCTGCATAATCTCCTACAGAACTAGAATTAAAAACACTATGGTCCCATTTTGGATTTGATAAATTTGGAGTTGGTTCAGTAGTAATAGTAGGAGTTGATGTAGGTATTGCTGTAGGTGATGGCGATGGTTCAGAAACACTTGGAGAATAAGTCGGTTGCTGACGATTTAATTGTTCTTTTAGACTGCGAATTTCTTTTTGCAGATATTCAACTCTTTGATCGTCGGTTTGGGGACGAGAGGCGTAAGTAGCAATAAACGCGCAAGCCAGCATAACAGCAGCCCAAATTGGCCATGGGATTTTTGATTCATTTGACATTTTGCTTGAGGAAGATAGAAGTTTTAAAGATTAGGCGATCTAACTACATAATATACGGAAACTTTCCGTATCTCACGCCAAATACACATTTAAAAAAAAATCTTTCCGTATATTCCTCTCCTATAGAGCAATCGCAAGAACTTTTCCTATAAAATTACAAGTAACCGTGTTATGCCGAATTAAATCATTATAGGCGTTCTCAGATGTTTTGAAAATCCCACAGGGTGGCTGATACAAAATTAAGTTATACTTCATCTTTATGAGAAAAGCTGCCATACCGGAATCTAATTTTGGGGGGATTGACTACCATATTTAACTTCATTTGTCAAGAAATTCGCTCATTTTTAGGCGCAATCGCTTTTTACACGATTATTCCGGTTCCGATTGCCTGGCCGGATTTTGGCAGAATTGCCCGATGGATTCCCTTAGTGGGCTTATTTTTGGGTTTAATTCTAGTTTTGCTCGATATAACTCTAGCTGGTCTGGGAATGCCACCCCTGACTCGTGCAGTTGTCCTTGTGGGGGTTTGGGTTTATCTAACGGGAGGACTACACCTTGATGGAGTTAGTGACACGGCCGATGGTTTAGCTGTCACTGACCCGCAGCGTCGTTTAGCGGTTATGGCCGATAGTGTTACCGGGGCCTTTGGAGTCATGGCCGTGACTATGGTTTTGCTGCTAAAAATCGCCGCTTTGACCGATTTAAGCGATAATCGAGCCTTAGCTCTAATTTTAGCACCAATTTGGGGACGTTGGGGGCAAGTAATGGCGATCGCTCTTTATCCCTACCTCAAACCCACCGGTAAGGGAGCCTTTCATAAAGTGGCTTTTTGTCTGCCTTGGGACTGTGGGGGAGTAATTTGGGGGTTAATCGCCCTATTTGGTGGTCTAAGGTGGGGAATAATCGCCATTAGTGCTGGAATCGCCCTCGCTCTGCTTACTGGTTACTGGTTATATCGTCGTCTTCGCGGTCACACCGGCGATACCTACGGTGCGGTGGTAGAGTGGACAGAGGCTCTATTCTTGGTTTTTTTGACAATAATTAGCTAATTTTTGCCCTCCACAGCCCGTAAACGGGTTAATTTCAGGGTAAATTTTCCCCCACCGGTTTCTCCGAAAGCTCTCACCCGAATAATATATTTACCCGACTCGGTAATCCGTGCAAAGAGGAGAGCATTAGTGCCACCATCGGGACCATCATCATTTTCCGCTACAGTGGAACCATCGTCAGCCAGGAGAATTAAAACTCCATCAAAGTTTTCCGATTTGAGATCGATGGCCACCTGATCATCCTTGTCCAAATCCACGGTATAATCCCTAGCAAACCCTCCCTCCCCCGTGGGAATATCTTTGTCGGTGAGAGTATCGTTAATTTCTTTGTTGAGGATGAGGGGGACGGGATTATAGATTTTTTCTGCTCGCACCGGTAAAGATTGACCGCTTAACCAGAATAAAGTGAGCAAGACGCATAAACTAGAATAGCGACCAGTCAAAGGGAATCTTGTCATAGGGGCAGATGTTCGTTTTCTCAATCTCCCTATTCTACAAAAAACTGATAACTATCAGCAGTTCGACAAAATTAAATTCAGACTCCGGAAAGGGGGAACGCTGGAACTGCGGAACTGCGGAAGGGAAAAATATGTGTAATTAATTTTGCTTAGGTAGTTATTCCTTGTTGGCAAAACAAATAAAAAAATCCCCCTTGAAGCGAGGGAGCAAGAGGGGAGATAAAACCCGTTTAAGGTAATTAATAAAATCATTAAGTAGGTAGGTGTTAAAAGTTGTCAGACACCCCCCTTGATAAGGGGGGCAGGGGGGATCAAACCTAAAATCCATTTTTAATTTAATTATAACCAGCTACTTAATTGACAATCTTTAAAAGAGATTGATTGAAAAAAGAACTAGAAGTTAAAAACTTAAAGAGGGTCTTTCCATGGGCAAAGAAGCTAAAGATTGAGTGATATGATAGGCTTGACCGCGATAGGTAAAGGCTACCGGTTTCTCAATGCTTTGAGCGACATCACGGTTTTTTAAATAGGGAACACCACGATAGCCTAAAATCAGCGGACTGGAAGCAACGGTGGCAGTGGGATTTTTCTCGTAAGCAATGCCGCGATAGGTTAATTTCATAGGTGTCTCTGGAGATAATTAGTGAGTTAGTCTTATCTCCATCTGCGGCGAAATTAATTCCAGAAAAGCTCAACTTTTGGCTCTCTTGGGTTCGGTGGGTAAAATGTATTCTAAGATACAGTCCTGCTGGCGAGCAAGCGGAAGGAACCACAGAGACACAGAGGACACAAAGATTGATCGCTCTTATATAAGTTAAACTTATCACACAAAGAATTAGAGATCTCAACTTTTTTCTGGTTAAATATCCTACCAAGAAGACCCACGATAGCGCATTTCTCGACGCAGAGCATAACGACGGGCAAAATTGGGAACATCGCCCCGATGACCTAATAAAATGACCGTATCGCCTTGCTGTAGAATGGTGGAATGGTCGGGATGGGTGATGACACGACCATCAAATTGACGGACAGCAACGATAATAAAAGCACCCTGTCCCCGCACTTCCATCTGACTGATGGGTTGTCCCAAAAAAGGCGAATCGCTTAAAATTGAGTATTCTTCAAATTGCAGGTCGATATCGGCTAATAATTCGTTGAGATTGCGCCTACCTTCATCTTCCTGTAAAAAATCGATTGCGGCCGGATGGGTGATTAAATGGGCCATTCTCTCTGCTCCAATGGTAGCAGGTAAGACCACTTGATCGGCCCCGGCTAGTTTTAATTTTTTCTCGGTGCTGGGATATTCTCCCCTAGCGATAATGTATAGTTGCGGACTGAGTTCCCTTGCGGTTAAAGTGATAAAGACATTTAAGGCATCATCGGGTAACACCGTCGCTAAAACTCGCGCTTTGTCGATACCGGCTTTCTGGAGAATACTTTCATCGGTGGCGTTACCATTAAGAGTTAAGTAGCCTTTTTCCTGAGCTAATCCAATGCGATCGGGGTTATTATCGACGATAATAAAGGATTGGGCTGTTTTTGCCAATTTAGTCGTTAGAATGCGTCCTATACGCCCAAAACCGCAGATTATGACGTGATTTTCTAGGGATTCCATCTCTTTATTCATCTGGCGATCGCTAAAAGCTTTGTTAATTTCTCCCTCGGTGAGCATCTGAAAAAAACCTCCCACCACATAAACGGCCGAGGTGGTCCCACAGACGATAACTAACATGGTAAAAGCTCTCAGACTGGGAGTGTTAATCGGTTTAACTTCCCCGAAACCTACCCCAAATATGGTGATAATCACCATATAAACGGCATCGAGAAAGCTCCAACCGTAGGCCATATAACCGATAGTTGCTCCGACTACCGTAGCGAGAAAAAAACTCGCACCGATGATGATCCTTTTCAGTGAACTTTGCATCGATTTCTGTTAACTGACAATCTAGCTATCAGCTTACAACTGTTTACTGTTTACTGATCACTGTTTACTGATCACTGTTTACTGTTTCACCGCGTTTTAATAAAGCTTGTCTTGCTTGTTTTTCATCTAACCAGTATTTCGGTAAAGCATACCGATGGGTGAAATGTAATATATAGCAATTCCCATAGTTGTGAGGTACAGAGTCTTAGGTTTTGAGGAGTCAGGAGTCAGGAGTTAAGATTTTGGTGTACCTCATGAGATTGGGAAACGCTATAGATATTTCTACATAATCCTCTCAGATTTGCCTGAGAAAATAACATTTCTCCCAGTTGCTTGGTTCCGATGAGGGAATTTACCGAGATGATCTTAAAATCAATGTTCGGCAGCAACTAAAGCAAGAAATAAACTTTGATCTAATGTCCGAGGGAGGGATGGGATTTTCTTACCTCTTTTTTCTCCTCCTGTCTCCGAATCTCCTCACCTAACGGAAGATTTTTTATTTTTGCAGGAGAGCTTTTTAACTGGCTGTTAACTTAGTCATAACTTGGATACTGTATAATCCCTATGTCAAGTATCCGTAATAAAATTTAACCTAATCAAGGTCTGAACATCAGTTTTGACTTTATTAATGAAAATATGAGTATTTCTCGCCGTAATTTCCTCACCTTTTTAACTGCCACTGCTGGTGTCTCTTTTTTCAGTCTGCAAGAGAAAAAATATTCCTCTCTGATTAGCAGTCCTGCGATCGCTGCTAATAATTTCGGCTTCAACTTTGTCCCAGTCAAACTGCCGATTCCCTTAAAAATTGACGGTATGAGCGATGAAAGCCAAAAAAATGCCTATCAAACCTATACAGTCCTAGATGATCTCGTTCTTCCGCAAGGATTCACCTATGATGTGCTGGCCCAGTGGGGGGATGCAGTGGGTGATTCCCGTTTCGGTTATAACAATGATTATCTATCTTTTATCGAAACCAGTGCGGGTCAAGGTTATCTAACCGTTAATTTTGAATATATCAGTGGTCGTACTTGGCTACAAACCTTTGAACAAGTGATTGGTAAAACCCTACCCGTCAAGGAAGTACGGGAAAAAACGAATGAAAAGGGTGAAATTGCCGCCTATCGCCTGCAAGATGCCAGCTTAAAGGCAAAAATCGAGGAAATATCCCTAGAAGGTTTAATTGATCAGGGAATTGGCGTAATTTCCCTAGCTAAAGATCAAACGGGAAAATGGCAACGTACCTATAGTAAAGCCGATCGCCGCATTACCGGTATTTCTGGACTAAAGGACGGTCACTACCTGAAAGCGACCGGTCCTGCTGTAGCAATTTTTACCAAAACCGATAAACTTGGCTACGATGACGGATTAGGGGCAAAAATTATCGGAACATTTCAAAATTGCGCCGGGGGAACAACTCCCTGGGGAACCGTATTTAGTGCCGAGGAGAACTTTCAAGACCAAGTGACCGAGGTAGTGTTAAAAGATGGTTCCTCTTTGCATCCCGATACTACCCCCTTTATTCTCAATAGTGGGGAAGTGGATGGCCGGGGTAACGTCTTTGGGTTAGCGGGAAATAAATACGGTTGGATGGTGGAGGTGGATCCGGCCAATCCCGACGATTATGGCACAAAACACACTTGGTTAGGGCGTTTTCGCCATGAAGCGGTCGCTTTTCTCGCTCAAACGGGGCAACCCTTGGCGGTTTATTCAGGTTGCGATCGCAGAGGCGGTCATGTCTATAAATTCGTTTCCGAGGGCAAAATTAGCGATATTAAGCAGAAAAATAACTCAAAACTCCTAGAAAAAGGAATGCTCTACGGGGCCAAATTCAACCCCGATAAAACCGGTTATTGGATACCCTTAAATCCCGACACGGAGATAAATCCCGTCCTACCGAGTCAAATTGCCGCTAGTCGCGGGGATGGGGTGGTAGCCTTGCCGAATCCCGAAAGAACGGTCAATGATACTAAATTACTGCTATTTAAGGACGATGAGGAGATTCTAGCCTACAAAGCTAAATATAAGACCCTCGCAGACCTGTATGAAGGTAATAGGACGGAAAAACAGGGGGCAATTCTCATCGATGCTCATTTTGCAGCTAACGCCGTTGGGGTCACTTGTACTGGTCGCCCGGAAGATACGGAAGTGGACGAGAATGGCACTTTATATATGACCTTTACCTCTGGTAGTCCCAGTGAAGCGGAGGGAGGAGCCGATAAGGAAATATTTAAGGGGCCAAATGGCGAAATACCCTACGAATTTGGTTGGATTATCAGCTTAAGGGAAGATAATAACGATGCTGCTTCCTTAAGTTTTCGTTGGGATGTGGTCGCTTATGGAGGGGAACCGACAGAGAAAGGTGAGGGTTTTTCTAATCCCGATAACCTCGCTTTCGATAAACAGGGAAATCTCTGGATGGTTAGCGATATTTCCACGGGTGGGTTAAATCGAGAGATGAAAACTCGTTATCCCCAAGGGGTCCCGGTTAGTCAACGGGATTTATTGGGTATTTTTGGCAATAATAGCGCTTGGGTGTTTGCCAAGGGTCAAGAGCATCCCTATCCTTTTGCTATCGCTCCCATGGATGCGGAATTAACGGGATTGTACTTTACTCCCGACCAAGAGACGTTATTTCTGGCAGTACAACATCCGGGGGAAGCGGGGGGAATTCGTCGGGATTTGGCCTTTGAAAACCGCAAATTTGCCCTTAAAACCACTAATGGGCAGGAATTTGAACAAATACGACAAGTACCCCTAGGGTCGAATTGGCCTAGTGGTCAAGTTAATCAACCTCCCCGGCCGGCAGTGGTGGCGATTCGGCGAACCGAGTCAAAATCTGGATAATACATTTGTTTTAGATGATTGGTTTCCTTTGGGGATTTCTGAAAAACAAAAAAGGGGTCTTAGCCCCTTTTTTCCGGATTAGTTAGTTATTTTTTCGGCGATAACATCATCATCATGTTACGACCTTCTTTTTTTGGTGCTTGCTGTACCTCAGCCACATCCTGTAAGTCTTTGGCCATGCGCGCCAGTAATTCTTCCGCTAGGTTAGAGTGTTGAATTTCCCGGCCTCGGAAGGTAATCGTCGCTTTTACCTTATCTCCCGCTTTTAAAAAACGTTGCGCTTGGTTGACTCGCACGTTGTAGTCATGCTCATCGATTTTATAGCGCATTTTAACTTCTTTTATATCGGCTGTATGCTGTTTTTTCTTGGCTTCGCGGGCTTTTTTCTCCTGTTCAAACTTGTATTTGCCATAGTCCATAATCCGGCAAACGGGAGGATTTGCCGTTTCACTGACGAGGACGAGATCAAGTTCCTTTTCTTCGGCCACGCGTAAAGCTTCGGCAGGAGTAATAATTCCTAGTTGAGAGCCGTCGCTATCGATAACGCGGATTTCGGGAAAGCGGATTCTTTCGTTAATTTGGGGGAGATCGCGAGTAGTGCGTCTTTTATCTATCACAGGCGTTCTGGGTTATCTCTATTCTGGTTAGTTAATCGGTTGGAGTTTACAAAATGATTTACTTGCTATTCTACCTACTCGATCGAGTTTCTTGGCCAATTGTTAAGTTTTCTTGCAATGTTAATTTTTAGCCGCCGGTCGTCAGCCCCCGGCCGTCAGCCAGATAAGCTGTTGTCTATGGGTTTTGTTAGACTAAGACCCTATACTCTCAGGAATCGATCGGTAAGGTGCGTTCCCCCTCGTTGCAGCAGGTAACGCACCCGACAAAATCGGCGTAATCGCCCTACCTCTGTAAACCAATGTCTAGATTATAGTAGGACAGTATCAGGCGAAAGTTGATAAGATTTTCCAGTATGGTTAAATGTTGCGGTGATGTTTTAATATTACTTATCGCCTAAAACTATGATTACTTATATTAAAATTCATGGCTTTAAATCCTTTCATAATTTTGAAATGGTATTCACGCCGCTTACTGTAGTTGCTGGGGTTAATGCTTCTGGTAAGAGTAATTTATTTGATGCTTTGCAATTGTTGGCGCGGCTGGCAGAAGTGGATCTGAAGACGGCTTTTAGCGAGCAACGAGGACATCCTAGCGAACTTTTTACCCAGTATGATGAGGACGACTACGCCACGGAAATGGAATTTATAGTTGAAATGTTAGTCAATCGCAAGGTAAAAGATAATTGGGGTGGGGAAGTTGATCTTAAATATACAAGATTACGCTATCAATTAAAAATTAAACGGGAGTCTAATATAAGTGGATTTGAAAACTTGTATATTGTTGATGAACGTTTAGAAAATTTAAAGCACAATGAAGATAATTGGGTAAAAAATTATATTCCTAAGACAGTATTGGAAACTTGGCGACCAAAAGTAGTAACGGGTAGGAGAGCGATTCCTTATATTAAGACTGAAGATAAGAGTGGTATTGCTACCATTGTTGTACCTCAAGACGGTCAACAAGGGAATAAAAAAGTATTTCCCGCAAAAAACGCATCACAAACTGTTTTAAGCAGCATTAATACTATAGATTTTAAACATATATTAGCCGCCAAACAAGAAATGCTGAGTTGGAAGTTTATGCAGCTTAATCCCGAAGATCTGCGAGAACCTACTCGTCAAGATATGGGCATCAGAGATACAATAACAGCAACCGGAAAGAATTTAGCCGCTGCTTTATTTCGCATTAAACAAGATGATGAATATACCCTCACAGCAATTTCCCGTGATCTCAATAATCTGCTACCGAATCTTACAGAAGTTAATGTTTATGACGACAAAGCAAATCGACAATTTATTATCAAGGTAAAAGGTGATGATGGTCGTGAGTTTTCTTCAAGAGTGCTTTCCGAAGGAACCCTACGTTTATTAACATTATGTGTCCTGCAATACGACCGACAACACACAGGATTACTGTGTTTTGAAGAGCCAGAAAATGGCATTCATCCTTTTCGTATTGAAGCAATGGCAAGATTATTAAAAGAGCTAACTGTCGATTTTAAAGATACTGAAATGCCTTTACGCCAAGTAATAGTGAACACTCATTCTCCAGTTCTGGTGAGTCAATTAATTAATTGGCAAGATGATGAAAATGTCAGCATTTGGCTTTCTCAACTTACCACTATAATATCCACTATTGAAGGGAAGCGAATTAAGATGAAAAGCAGTAATTTTCACCCTGTTATCAAAGAGAATAAAAAGCAATTAACCTTTTTTTTATACTAACTATTGATTAGGCGACTTACCATCTCTACCATTCCATATATGTTTAAATTTTTAATCTCTTCCTGAATTTGATCGATTGAACTTTGAGAATCATCACTACAGTAAGCCAATTGAACTTTCTTTCCCTGCGGATCGGTTAATAGGGTGATCCAGTCTTGATCGCTCGACACCTGATAATCTATATAGATGCCTTGTCTATCTTTGGCGGGAGTGAATTTACATGAATAATAGTTATCCTGTTTACGTTTGTCCGATGCTTGTCTAGCCAACAAGTTTTCGATTAACAAACAATCGGATTCTTTATGTTGCTCGTCGTGAATATAATTTATTTTGCTTAAATCCGCTTTCTTGTAAGTCTTGGAAACATAACGATAAAGCTCCGCTTTAGAATCATACTGGATAGGTAAAATAATAAATCCTTTCTCCGCTTCCTCTTTGATCGCCTTTCGAGGAATATCGGCATTATAGGGAGTTAATAGGATAGCTTGTAATTTATATTTGAGTTTACTGGTGACATGATCGGCAATTTCTTGTTTTAAAATATCTCTAAAAGTTGTAATTTGTTCGATACCTGTACTCGTGGAATTTTTATTAGTTCCCTTCATCTCGATAATCGTCAGCAGAAGTAAGTCATTCTGAATAAAAAGAGATAAATAATCAGGTCTTTTCTGCTTTTGATTTCTAACGAGAGGATCCTTCTGACGATCAGTTTTAAATAAAATACAAACGGAATCTTTTTCTGGCTTGGTAATCCGAAAGCTGACACCGCTTTCGGGTGGAGCGATCCGATCGGGTACGGTACAGAAAATAAGCAAATTTTCTAAAAAGTTAAATTTCTGCCAATCGAGTTTATTCTTCTTCTGAGGAACATTCTTCTTCGGTTTCTTGGTTTTGTTGTCCTGCTTCATAAATTGCAAAAAACTTTTGTTGAATATCAACTGATACATCGCTGAGAGTATCCCAACGAATACCGTATTCAGGGTCGTGTAAAGAAAGTAATTGATTATTTTTCATTTCATAGGCGCTAACCTGTTCCATTTTAAGAAAAGCTCGGCTATCTTGCAGATAAAGCAATTTAGCTTGTTCGGCTAAAAGTTCTGGATTTTGGTGATTACCATTAACGATATTGTTAAGATGAGCCATCAAATAGGGGCTATGAGTCGTCAATAAAATTCTAACTCCTAAATTTACTAAAATCGCTAAAGATTCTAACAATTTTACCTGAGATTCTGGATGTAAGTTCATTTCAGGCTCATCGATCACCAGAAAATCCCCCGATTTTGCTCGATAGCGCAAATAGAGTAAAAGCGGGGCTAATTGTTTAATAGACGAGGAAGCATTATAAAGATCGATCTCTAAACTTCTTTTTACCGAAACTTTAATTTCTCTGCCTCCAATTTTAGTCTTTTTAAAGATTGTTTTATTGTTATTTTGAATATACTTTTCAATTTGATCAGCTAATTTTTGAAAATCATTTTTGTTTTTGGCAATGGGATCGGGCTTATTTTCTAGTTCTATGTCAGTTAAAAAATCTAAAAAATCCTCTACTGGTTGAGGATAGCGAATATCTCCCTGTTCTTTCAGTAACTCTAACTGTCTATCTCGATTAATACGTCTATTAATACGTCCTTGTGTCAATAGCTCTCTCTGATTCCCTTTAAGTAGCTTATATCTTCTATTGCCCAGCATTTTATAGGTATTTATAAAAGCGTTTCTTTCGGCGGGTAAAGGAAGTGCGTCGGAAAATGAAAATTTTACAACAGCAGCAACAAAATTAAGAAAAACTATGTCTTTATAATTATTAATTTTATCTTCCTTTTCTTGATAAAATAAAATCTCATTATTGTTCTCGCTTCGCTCGATTTTCTTGATTCCAATTGAAGCTAATGACCCGCGATATTCAATTGTATCCGCTAAAACTTTTTCTATAGCTGTTTTAATATCATCTTCGGAAATTTCGATACTGAATTTCGTTTTTTCAAAAATCTTGCCGCTAGAATCTTGGAAAAAAGATTGTAGTTTTATCCCGCTAAATTCAGATGCGGACTTTTGAACAATTTCGGATATAACATCATAAAAATGTCGGTCTATTTTTAAAGACCAATGATCGGCTTGATTTGTAAATTCTATTTTTTCTAAAATTTCACTAGAAAAATAAAAGCCGTCAAGCTGATTAATCCATAACCCATAAATCGAGTAGGCGATATAAGTTTTATTAGAATTATTCGGGCCAATAATAACGGTTAGAGGCCGAAGATCCACTTCTGCCTCTTTAATACTACCTAAATTCAAGAGTTTGATTTTCATCATAAAAACGAACACTCCGAATACAGACCCTTATTTTACCCGATTCGTACTCGCTTGCGCCGATTCTTTAGTTTTATCTTCAAACGCGACCTTGATCGAGAAACGAATAGCGATCGCTTTCTGAGAAAAGATCGATCGCCAACCGACAATCCAAAACGCTGTCATTACCTTTCTAAAGCAACAAGCTAGTGGTTAGCTGATCACTGAAAGCTCCTTAAATATCTAACCTTTGGTAGATGCTATTAAGGTGATTTAAGTGCTGCTGGGGATCAAAGCAACTTTCGATCTCGTCGGGGGATAAAATGCCAGTAACTCGCTCATCTTGGCTGATAAAAGCTTTAAAATTGCCGTTATCGGTGTTCCAAGCGCGATGGGCGTTTTCTTGGACGATTTTATAGGCAGATTCCCGGCTAATTCCCTTACTCACCAAAGTTAAAAGAACTCTTTGACTGAAAATCACGCCACCGTAAACATTCATATTTCGCTTCATGTTTTCGGGATACACCAGCAGATTTTTGACTAAATCGGTGATTTCCTTGAGCATAAAGTGGGTCAAAATGCAAACATCCGGCAGCATCACCCGTTCTACGGAACTATGGGAAATATCTCTTTCGTGCCAGAGGGCGATATTTTCTAAAGCGGAAACGCTATGACTACGGATAATTCTCGCCATTCCCGTTAAGCGTTCTGAGCGGATGGGATTACGTTTATGGGGCATAGCGGAGGAGCCTTTTTGTCCTTTGGAAAAGTATTCTTCCACTTCTAGGACATCGGTTCTTTGCAGGTTGCGAATCTCCACGGCAAAACGTTCGATCGAAGCCGCTAATAAGGCTAATTGTTGCACATAATCGGCGTGTCGATCGCGCGATATCACTTGAGTGGAAGCGGTATCCGGTTCTAATCCTAACTTCTGACAGGTTAACGCCTCAATTTTGGGGTCAATATTGGCATAGGTTCCCACTGCACCGGATATTTTACCGATGGCGATGTCTTGGCGCAAGCGAATTAAACGATCGCGTCCCCGCAGCACTTCCGCTAACCATCCCGCTAGTTTAAAGCCAAAGGTGATCGGTTCGGCGTGAATGCCGTGGGAACGTCCCACCATGACTGTATAACGGTGTTCTTGGGCGCGATAACGCAGGGCTTGGATAAAATCTTCTAATTGTTCTAAAATCAGGTTTAAACTGGCGACTAATTGTAAGGACAGGGCGGTATCTAGTACATCAGAACTGGTTAAACCTAAATGAATATAACGCCCCGGCTCGCCCACATATTCGTTAACATTTGTTAAAAAGGCGATGACATCGTGGCGCACTTCTGCTTCTATTTCTAAAATGCGATCAGGATCAAAATTAGCTTTTGCCTTAATTTCTTCTACTGCATCCCCGGGAATATAGCCTAATTCTGCCTGCGCTTCACAGACGGCTATCTCTACCTCTAGCCATGTTTGATATTTATATCTATCCGTCCACAAATTCCCCATCGCAGGGAGAGTATAACGCTCGATCACTATTAATTCTTCCAAGACAACCGTTTAATTGTATCGGATCGGGGCAAGTCCGGGAATAGGCAGGGGGCAGCGGGGAGTTTTGTTTTCCCCACTCCCTTTTTAGCGGTTAGTGTTTTAGGTTCGATCCCCCTTGCCCCCCTTGATAAGGGGCGTGCCGATCCCCCCTTAATCCCCCCTTAATAAGGGGGGTGCCGATCCCCCCTTAATCCCCCCTTAATAAGGGTAGGGCTGTTTCATTTAAATTAAGTATAGCTGATTTTGAGTCAATAAATTTGACCGAAGATTCTCAAGTTTATCTTGTTCTAACCAAAAGAGTTAGTCACAATAACTAATC
>NZ_JAPZQM010000353.1:0-1220 GCF_027530565.1 Microcystis sp. LE19-10.1B
AAAAGATATTTATCAGAAAAGTCATGATCAAGCTAGAGGTTTAAAGACTGAGCGGGTTCCAATTATTTTTATTAATAAATATTTTACACAATTCATACCAGGTAAGCAAGAGAGCTACGCCACTACTACCGAATCATTACCTTGCGGCATAACGGTTTAGTTGAGCCGCCTCAGTCAAACTCTGACTTTTACAGATCGCTTTTGATAAAGTCGGCTCCAACGCAGTGTTAGGCTTTTCGCTAAGGGTAGGGTAATACATTTAAATTTTGAATAAATCGGTAGTCTCGTTGATTCTTGGTGATAAAAGGGTAATTCCATATTATTGCTGTACCTGCAATCAAGCCATCGGCAATCAGCAAACCGTGACTTAGCCGATACAAGCGAAGTAAGTCAACCGCTTTGTCTGAAATAGGTTGGTCAATTCTGATTACATCAAACTGTTGAAGGAATTTTTCCAGCGTCCGTAACTCTGACTTGTTAGTGCAGCCAACAATTAGTTCCATTTGTGTAACTACGCTAATTGCTAATCTGGAACTTGATTGTAGCCTTTGCAGACAATTGACTGCTTCAGGAATACCACGACCAACATCAATGATTATGTCGGTATCTACGATAGTTGAACTAGCCATTTGTCTTTGACCACTCGCTTTCTCGTAAATTTCGCACCCAAGTAGTACTATCTAAATCTTGACGATCGCGCCACATTCCAACAAAGGGATCATTAACTAAATCAACATTTGACGATGCAGACAGAGGTTCAGAATATATGTACTTTTGTTTCAAAAAAGCGATCAGGCTGACTACTTGGCTCTGTGCTTCAGCAGGCAAAGATAAAAATTCACCTAAAATCTCATGAGTCATGGTTGTATCCTCCCCTATATCACGCCCAAAAGCGTGTTAGCCAGATTAGCTTACCGCAAACAGCCTCCTTTAAGGAGACCTTTCACAGAAGCCTTCTGGGAATGTAGCAAAGATTCTTGTATCTGGCTGCACTTTGTCACAAAATTTCACTATTATTTCGGGTAAGGTATGGTAAATCTCTTGATAGATAGGGTTTACTGAAAAAGTTTGTTGGTGGGGCTAGGGTGTGGGGTGTGGTGCGATTCGTTGGCTAGAAACTAGACAGTAAGACGTTTAGAGGATTAGCCGCTTGGTAAATGTAGTACCTTGATAACTTTATAACCCTACAGGTGCGGGTTAGTAATAACCTTAGTCCTGTC
>NZ_JAPZQM010000694.1:0-3334 GCF_027530565.1 Microcystis sp. LE19-10.1B
TGAAATGGGGCGAAAGTCTGTGGACTCTGTGTAAGACAGTACATGGTTTTTTAACTGTGGTATGCGACGGTGGTGGAAGCAGAAACTTAAATCGTGAGGTTTAGGAATCGCCGCACTTTTAGGGCGGCGAGGATGTCAACTTCGCTCTCCTGTACGCTTAGGCGGGATCGCCCCTTCAACCGAATCGCCCGAACTCCTATTTTTCCAAGCCTCTCAGGGTAATGCCTTCAGCCAATCCTTAAAAAAGTATTAAGAAAACGGGAAGGGGTCAAAAAAAATAAGGAATTTTCGGATATCACCTTTTCCGTAAACTCCCCTATAATTGACGACTGTTTATCTTTATTCCTTTCTGTGAGGAGTTTAAACCTATGACATTATCAACACTTATCAAAAAATCGATCGGTGGTCGGGTCGCCCTTATCGGTCTATCTTTACTCGCTCCTGTATCTGGTGCGAGCGCCGCTACTTTTGGCTTTTCTTTCTCGAATGTGGATGGCCCGGTTAGTGGTACAGTTTCTGGGACAATAGAGTTGCCGGACGCGGCACTAACCACGGATGGGATATAGGCGGCTACCGCTCTTTCCGTCACCTCCGCTCCTGCCGCTTTAGGATACACGCTACCGGTTATTGGTACATTCCCATCATCGGGCCCTAATGCTTTTAATGTTGTGGGTGGTAATATCATTCTGTCCGGTACTCAATTCGCTCGTGGTCAATTGTTCGTAACGGGTTCTCCAAATGCATTTGGATTAAATTCTCCTCTCGGAACTCTATTCGGTACAAACGGGGTTGCTGATGCTTCAAGTGGAGTTTTAGACTCAAATAAAAGGATTTTCCGCCGCTAAAAATTCCGTAACCCCTTGACAATTTACCCGACTAGGGAGAGGAAATTATTTTTACTCCCTAGTCTCTTTCCCAAAAAATAAACATGAAACATTTTCCGCTTATTTCCCCTCGTAACGTTTTAGCTTCCGTAGCGATCGCTTTATCCCTCGGTTTAGGTTTAACCGCCCCTCTACAAGCGCAGTTAAGCGGTAGAGTGAACTTTGAACAGGGAAGTGATATGGCCGCCCTCAACGGGACAATTACAGGGCGTGAATACCGAGATTTTGTCTTAAGAGCGAGAAAAGGTCAAACCCTGATGGTTTCTCTTGCTGATGATGGGACAGGCAACCCAGAAGACAAGCATAGTGTATTTTTTAATATCCTGCCGCCCGGTAGTAATAATGTAGCGATTTATAACAGTTCTGCCCAAGGCCCCAACGC
Organism: Microcystis sp. LE19-10.1B; assembly: GCF_027530565.1. NCBI lineage: Bacteria > Bacillati > Cyanobacteriota > Cyanophyceae > Chroococcales > Microcystaceae > Microcystis > Microcystis sp. LE19-10.1B. The sequence goes on from NZ_JAPZQM010000694.1 coordinate 1,267, forward strand.
CATGGCTAAAATTAAACTCCCCAAAGATGGCGACTATACCATTCGTGTCTATCTCATGGGAGAAGCGAAAGACGGCAATCATACCGTTCCTTTCACCGTCTCGGTAACGATTAGGTAGTTATCGAAAAATCTTGAACGCATCCTAGAGATTATCGCCCCTCTTACTCTGTAAGAAAATCAATCATGTTCGAGTCTATAAAATTCAGCGCCATCGCCACCGGAATCGCCCTCGTCGCTACTTTACCAGTTTATGCCGCGAATACTGCTACCATGTTGTCGGCCTGCAAATCTCGCGCCGCTAATGCTTATAAAACCTCGCCGGGTAATATCGTCGTCAAATACGAAGGACAACGCACCGACGGCACTCACGCAGTTAACGGCACTTACGAGACAGATAAAATGGTCAATACCTTCCAATGTTCCTTTAACCGCAACGGCAACCAGATCGTCAAATTTATCAAAAACCTACCCTATTCCAAAGTGGACGAAGGCGCTATGTAATAACACGCTCACTTAGTCTTCATTGGAGGAGATCAAAAAAGCATGAAACCCGTTTATGTCTTGTTGATAGCTATTACCACGGGTGTTATCGGTGCGGGTATCGGATTGTTTCTAGGAGGGAAATTCTTGGGAACCCTCGGATTCACAGGTGGTGTAACCTACGGTGTTTGTGTCGCCACGGAAACGGGAAAACAAGCGGGTTTACTAACCCAATCGGAAACCGATCAACTCTTAAAACAAATTAAAGAAAGAGCGGGTTCAGATTTTAATTTGAAACCAGAACAAATCGAAGAATTCGCCAAAATCAACTGTCAAGACACCCTAGAAAAAGCGAAATCAGCCCGTTCGGAAAAAAACTAGACGGACGTTATAGTACAATTGTCCACAAATCTAGCGATCGCTGTAAAACATCTAATTAACTTGGGAAAAAACTTAAATCATGCGTAAACTCTTTTCCGCTTTTTTACTGGCCACCTTAATCACCACCCCAGTCATCTTACCTTCTCCCGCCTTAAGCGAAATCCGTAAAGAACGGGTGCAATTCAAAGCCGGAACCGAAGGAACCACTATTCAAGGCAAAATCAAGGGAGAACAAGTCGTTCAATACCTAATTCGCGCCAATGCTGGACAAAATATGTCGGTTAGCCTCTTGAGTGATAACGGGGGCGCTTCTTTCAATATTTTCGCACCGGGTAAAGTCCCCGGCAAAGACGCGGCGATGGTTATCGGGAACAACGTCGGTAATGCCCACGAGGGAATCCTACCGGCGGACGGCGATTATACGATCCAAGTGGGTTTGACTCGCAACTCGGCGCGGAATAATGAAGTGGCTAATTATCGCCTAAAAATCTTTATTTCCAATAATTACAACCAAAGCGATGCCAAAGTACCGGGGACAAATTACCATGCTACGGGTAATGTTACCTGTTCCATGGGCGATGGAAAACCAGCGGGATCTTGTCCCTTTGGTGTCACTCGTCGGGGGAACGGTAGCGCGGATGTCACTGTTACCAAACCCGATGGTCGCAAGCGTATCATTTTCTTTGAAAAGGGAAAAGCGATCGGTGCGGATACCAGTCAGGCAGATCCGGGAGAATTTAGCGCCTCGAAACAAGACGATATCTATATTATTCGCATCGGCAAGGAACGCTACGAGATTTTTGAAGCGATCATTTTTGGGGGTTAGGTGCTGCTTCTCGTAAGCGCCAAGGATAAAATCCCCATTGAGGATAGTTTTCAGTGCATCTTAGCCTTTAGGAGGGTTTTTACCCATCCTTTTGTTATTTTTGGGGATAGGGGTTTAATTTTGTTAAAATACAGGTCAGGCTTGACCTGTATTTGAATTGAAAATGTATGATTCCACCTGTAAATTTATCGCCCTTGAATATTCCAGAGACTTAGCCACTTGGTTACTAGGAAAACCCTTAGATTTAACGGAAATTAAACCCTCAGAATTATCCCTAGAACCGATTAGAGCCGATACGTTAATCTTTTTGGAGTCAGAAGAATTAATCTTACATATCGAGTTCCAAACCGACCCTAAAGAAGACATTCCCTATAGAATGCT
>NZ_JAPZQM010000174.1:0-4432 GCF_027530565.1 Microcystis sp. LE19-10.1B
GTAGGAAAGCATGGGGATGAAGGTATGATAGCGAGATATGTAAAAGAACAAGATAAAGAATACCTGCAGCTACACCAAAATCTACAATTGAGTCTATTTTGATTCTGATACCCCGTCCGCTTGCGGCGGGGTAGTTCATTGGCGATTTCGGCCATTTTTTGTAAATCGGCATCATGATTAGTTAATTCTCTTTCAGGGTTAGCTAATAATACGGGAATTCCCAACACTTCTAACGTCCCGATAATCACTCCTAATTGACTACCATTAAAATCGGGAATAAATAAACTTCCCTGACCTGATTCTATCAGTTTACGGGCAATTAAAGCATCTCGATCGCACAAAAATTGTCGCCCAATTGTCAAAAAGTAATGTAGGCGTAGTTCTTGATACCATCCCTGATCATCTTTAATCACTAATTGCGGTGTGACGGGGATTCCATAGCGTTTGTATAGGTCATATTTCCTGATAATTCTCCTTTCTTTCACTGACTTAATTAACTGTTTTTTTAGCCAACGATATTCTGATTCCGTGATCTCGTCTGCGCTGGCAATTTCCTCGCATTCAGAACGATAATTATGTTCCCTAATTTCCTCAATTGCTGCCGTTAACTGATTATTTATTTCTAGTTCTTCTTCCTGATTCCGTTCTTTAATTCTATGACCTTCTGCTTGTAAAATACCTAGAATTGACTGACGATAATTAAGCATATAAGCATTTACTCGCACAGCCATTTTTGCCCAGCAGAGGAGAGATTCCGCTTGAAAAGTTGTATCTAAATCCTCCAGAGATTCTAAATCTGACTGGTGTAATAAGCGAATATTAACCTCCGTTAGTCGGTGTCCAGAGGTGAGAAGTTTGGGGATAGAAGTGGAACCATTGCCCACCTGATTAAATCCGTACACTGCTGACCAAATATAACGAGGAATATTCTCTCTAATTCTCCCTAAAAATTGAACGATAGAAGTGGGAGTTTGAATCCCCTGTGCTAAAAACCAAACCGAGGTAAAGTGTTGCTGAATATCAATACTAATTCCCGTTTCGATCGCAGGACTAGCTAGAACTATATCATAGTTAAGCAACAATTGATTTAAATTGCCAATCGCCTCATAGGCAGCGTGACTAGAATCTTGCAATGACTCTGAGTCTATCCGCAAAATTTTCTTCTGGGGAAATTGCTTTCTTAGATAAAATTCTAGGGTAATTGTCCCCCATTTACTGGTTAACTTTTGTGCTGACAGACAAACAAAAGGTTTTCCTCCCTCTTTAATATGTTTGACTAAATCATTAACTAGCTGTTGGGGAGTATTATCAGAGTAGTTATAAACTCGCCAAGCTTCCTTATAATTAGGTTTCCAATCGTTACTAATTAAAAAATTTTCTAGTTTAATCGCCGCTAGAGAAGTTAAGTATTCTAGGGAAATATCACTTAAATCAGCATCGGCAACTAGGACTTTGCCCCCACTGCTGACCACAGTTTGCAGCAGGGACTTTAGGGATCTTAAAATTGCCACACGATTAGTTTTACAAGTATCCCCATTTAACCCATGCCATAGAACCTGTTCGATCTCATCGATAATAATGATAGCTTCTCGCCAATCTTCCGCTTGAAATTTAGCTTGTGATTGGGGATGGAGAGAGTCAATACATAAACCATAACCGTAAATTTGTGCCGCAGGATTGTCCCTAACTTGACTGATATAGTTTAAACCAAAGCGTTGACATAACTCCTCCACCAGTTTCACCCGATGACCGATAACTAAAACTTTTTGTTGATTGGCAATAGCCTGTTTAACTATCTTGGCTAAAAACTCAGTTTTCCCCGTACCTTTAGCCGATTTAATCGCCATTAACTGCGCTGATGTAGGGATGGCAATATCTGGCAAGTAACGGCTATTTAACTCTAGATGAGGTGGGAGAGTTAAACTATTTAAACTCGCTGCCTTCCAAATTTCCCAAGAGGTAGCTTTTTGATAGACTTGTTGGAAGTAATCTTCCCCTCGATTGATTAGTAAATCATCCACCCCTTTACCATCAGCAGCATCCCAAGTAACCACCTTTACCTCACAGTTAGCCTGACTGAATAGATAACCCATTCTCTGTAAAGCTAAATTAACCGCTTGTTGGGTTTTTGGTTTAGTTTCTTGATCAAAAACTAGATAAATCTTTCGTCCGGAATTAGCTAATTTTTCCAGCTGCGGAATTAGATGAGATTTGCCGATTCTCCTACCTAGTTCGTCCTTGGGAGTACGATAACCATTGTGAATCCCTGGTAAGGCAATTGTCACATAACCTGCTGTTAGTAATGCCCCCGCTTTTTTCGCTCCTTCCGTAAGACAAATAGGTATCTCTGGATGTTTGATTACCCAAGACCAAAAACCGAGATCCTCTTGCTTATTATCCACTTCTTCAGTTAAAATATTAATACTGATAGACTGGGCTATCCTTTGCCAAATTTTCAGGGGAACCCGCAAAGCAAAGACTCCCGTAGGGGTTTGGGGGGGATGTTCGTACTTAATCGGTTTAGCCTTATCGAAGCTTAAACGGGGAAAATCGGGCTTAAAACAGCCCCAAAGGTCATAATTACCAGTTAATAAGTCAATTCCTGAACACCACCAACCGCCTTGACTGGTATGTTCATAACGCTTGAGAATACTATCCCTAACCCTGCCATCATTGCGTCGCGGTAATTCTTGGGAGTAGAGTAGGTATTCACTGGGAGATAACCCCGCTAAACTGGTGACATTGAGATGGATTAACTCCGCGTCCACCCCGCTACCACGCCATTCTTCTAAATATTTCATCCTTGTCCTCTACTGGCTAGACGCTATATATAGCGTTTTTGTCCTATTATTCTAGCGGTAAGCCACTAAATAGCGAAAAGAGAAATTTTACTCTCTCAGAGGTTCTCGGAGGAAATTTGACTTTTAATCCACTCTTGTCTTAGATTATCGAAAAGTTAAGTAGTCGTGCAAAAGGAGACAGGAGACAGGCTTCGGCCGTGAGATCAGGCTTCGACGGTGAGCTCAGCCGGTAGTGATCCGATAGTAGTGGCGTAGCTCTCTTGCTTATCTAGCCTGAGTTGTAAAGATTCACAAGCTTCAATATTTCGTTGTCCTAAATGGGGTTCTTGCCATACCATCAAAAATGGTTCTACACATAATGGCAAACCAAAACGTAAGGGTAAAGATTGTGGTCGTCAGTTTGTAATTAATCCTAGTAATAAAACCGTCTCTAACGAAAACAAAAAATTAATAGTTTGGGATCAATAGCTCGGGTAATTTCACATTCACGGCAACCAGTGGTCAAAGCACTCTTGAGATTTTGGGAATACTTGGGACTCCTAACGATAGTTCTGATATTGCCTTTGATGATTTAATAGTGAGTACCGTAGCCGTACCCGTACCCGAATCTGAACCTCTAGCCATGTTAGGTTTAGTAACCGTTATCGGATTCGGTACCGGCTTGCGGCGGAAACTTGCTAAGAATAGTCAGAAAAAATAAGTCCCGCAAAAATAAGAAAAAGGGACAGAAATAACCTTGATCCTATTCCTTTTGTCTCGTGCCAAGGTTCTACATTGGCACGAGAAAGGGGAGGATATCCCTCCCTTCCTTGATGGGTTACACAAAAGCTAGAACCTCTGGAAATGCGTTGCAAGGGATACCCTGGCAACGAGGTAAGACTATACAGAAACGAGAAGAGCCAAGTTATCGTTGAAACTGCTATAATTAGTAAAATCTCAAGAATAGTAAAATTATATGAATGCACTGAAATACCAAACAATCATCAAAAATGGTCAACTTAGTTTACCTCCCCTCGACTTACCAGAAGGAACAGTGGTCGAAGCGATTTTATTGATTAAAGAAGCTGCTGAAATGGATGAAACAGACTATCTGCTTTCCACAGAAGCTAACCGTCAACATCTCCAAGAGGCAAGAGAATCTCTTAAAAATCCTGATAGTTATATTTATGTAGATGCTGCTAACTTATCAGGAAAGTCGCCTTTCTAACCCGAAGTTTTGATGAGTTTAACCAATGGGTGATCGCAGATAAAAAAGTTGACGCTAAAATTGTCAGCCTTATTAAAGATGTTCAAAGAGAGCCTTTTTCTGGATTAGGAAAACCAGAAGCATTAAAACATGAACTATCAGGATTATAGTCACGACGCATTACAAAAGAACATCGCCTAGTTTATAGCGTGTCTGATCAAGAAATTGGGCGTTGTCAAATTGAAACCCACATTCCGCACCCTAAGTGTCACAACGTCTCAAAAGAGGAAGATGCCTGAGTCAAAATACTTATCTAGAGGAGTGAGTTGGCGGCAAGCTGCCACCAACTAAGCCGAAAATTTCAGGGTTCCCCCAGTCATTCGCAATAAACAGTGCTTATTGAGAATGACTAGGCAATCAGACTTAACATCTAGGGGGAGATGTT
>NZ_JAPZQM010000201.1:0-6735 GCF_027530565.1 Microcystis sp. LE19-10.1B
ATTTTGAGGGGGTCAATTACCTAATTTTCAGGGAAAAAGTCCCTGAATTTCCCCCTGATCACTCCCATATCTGGTACTTTTTGAGGGGAAAAAAGTCCAAAAGTCTTATCCAACAAGGTTTTTAGATTTATTCAGCAAGCCCTACTTAGGGTTTGCGGCAAAAAGTACGGGCGAAGCATTCGGATAGAAAATCTACGTTTCACCGATAGGTTATTGCCCGAATGCTTCGCCCCTACAGGACACGGGCCGATGAAGACGCAAGGTGTTGAAGCACGATTCTTTCAAAATCTTGCACCTGTTTCACGAGAAAAGCCACAAAACCCTTACCTTGCCTACATTTCACATTTATTCAGCAAACCCTACTTAATCCCAACCTTGGCGAGATTTTACAATTCCCGACGACCTTCTAAAGCTCTCGCTAAGGTTACTTCATCAGCGTATTCCAGATCGCCGCCCATGGGCAACCCAAAAGCGATACGGGTAACTTTAGTGAAGGGTTTCAGTAAACCCCCGATATACAAAGTCGTGGTTTCTCCCTCGACACTGGGACTGATAGCTAAGATAACTTCCTGAATTTTTTTCTGGCTGACTCTGGTGACTAAAGACTGTATATTTAATTGATCCGGTCCAATCCCATCCATAGGCGAGATAACACCGCCCAAAACGTGATATTTGCCCGAATATTCCCTAGTTTTCTCCAAAGCAATCACATCTCTGGAGTCAGCTACCACACAGATAGTCCCCGTTTCCCGGTTAGGATTGCGGCAAATTTCGCAGATCGGTTCGGCCGAAAGATGAAAACAAACCTGACATAATCCTACTTGTTTTTTGGCTGCCACGATCGCCTGGGCCAATTCGATCGCATCTTGTTCCGGTCGTTTGAGAATATAGAGGGCCAGACGTTGAGCGCTTTTGGGTCCCACCCCGGGTAATTTTTGTAACTGCTCGATCAAACGAGCTAAAGGCGGTGTATAAATAGCAGTTAATCCTCTTATCAGTTTTTTAGCCGTCAGGAGTCGGTCGTCAGGATTCAGGAGTCGGTCGTCAGGAGTCAGGAGATTGGTTTTATTTATAGCGTTTCCTGTTGGCAAGAGGTACATTGTCGATGGTGAAAAGCTTAATCAGCAAAGGTTTAACTGTGCCACACAGGCGTGAGAAACGCTATATTCTCCCTGCTCCCTAGTTCATAATTAATAATTCATAATTCATAATTCCCCACTGTTTACTGCTCACTGTTTACTAACTAAGACCTTTTTGGTAAACGGACATCGATAACACTGGTGTTGAAATTATAATTATCTCCTTCTAACTCGATTAAAGTGCCAATTTTCACCTTTTGACCGCCAACAACCGCACCAGTATCAGTAACTTCCGCTTGACCACTGAGAGTCATAATCATATCTTGAGAATAGTTTTCCGTGCGGGGATCGGGTAGGACTTTTACACTACCATCCGGCTGCGGAACTAAGACATTTCTCGATAAAGGTTTAACATTTTTTATATCCACTTGACCAGCCGGTTGATTACGAATAACAATATTAGTTTTCTTCTCGGTATTGAATTGATTAATCAAAGCATTGGGATTGAGAACACTTAAACCCCGGACAATAACATCCACTTCTATGGGTTCTTTGGTAACTTGAGCGATCGTACTTTTACCACTTGTCCCCGGTACAACAAAAATACCGATAATTGTCAATAAAATTACTAAGGCCGCTCCGATATCAAGCAAGCTAAATTTACCGAATAAACGTCCTTTTGAGTCTAATAATTGCATAAGCGGTTCACTATAAAATTTTGGGGAGAAGGGAACAGGGGAACGGGGTGATGGGTAGGGTTGATTCATGAATCAACCCTACTATGAATCAACCCTAGGGTGATGGGGGATGGGGAGAAAATACAAATAATCTCCTATCTCCTGTCTCCTGACGACCGACTCCTGAATCCTGCCTCCTAACGGCTAGTAAATTCTATCACGATCGGAATCTTGGTCGCAGACAGGAAGTCTGACTTAAGATAGAAGATCGGAGTCTCACACGGAGCGATCGATAGACAATGGCGGGTAAAACTCAACTTAAGAAACTAGAAAAGCAATTATCTCCAATCGATCTGACCCCTTCTGACGGTAACAACCTCGAAAAAGTTGCCCCCGTTAAACATTGGTCGATCGAAGATAGCGAAAATCTCTATCGCATCCAAGGCTGGGGAGAACCTTATTTCTCGATTAATGCCGCAGGAAATATTACCGTCTCGCCTCAGGGAGAAAGGGGCGGTTCTTTGGACTTATACGAGTTAGTTTCGGCGATTAAGCGGCGAAATATCGGTTTACCCCTGTTAATTCGGTTTAGTGACATCCTTGAGGATCGGATCGAGCGCCTGAATGCCTGTTTTAACCGAGCGATCGCCCGTTATAATTATCCCAACGTCTATCGCGGTGTCTATCCGATCAAGTGCAATCAACACCGTCACATCGTCGAGTCTTTAGTGCGTTTTGGTAAACCCTATCAATTTGGGCTTGAGGCTGGTTCAAAACCTGAGCTAATGATTGCTTTAGCTACCCTAGAACCTGCGTTAAACGGCAAAAATGACAAAACACAACCATTGCTAATTTGTAACGGCTATAAGGACAAAGAATACCTGGAAACTGCTCTTTTGACCACTCGTCTCGGTCATCGGCCTTTGATTGTCATCGAACAATTGGAAGAATTATATTTAACCCTGCGCGTCAGTCGTCAGTTAGGAATTGCCCCTCATTTGGGAGTGCGTGCGAAACTGGGGACAAAAGGGGTGGGCCGTTGGGGATGTTCCACCGGAGACCGGGCAAAATTCGGTTTAACCGTCCCGGAAATCTTAACGGTGGTGACGGAATTAGAACAAGCGGGGATGTTAGATTGTCTGCAACTGCTGCACTATCATATCGGGTCGCAAATCTCCGCTATTAGCGTCATTAAGGATGCCATTCGCGAAGCTAGTCAGATTTATGTGGAATTAGCGAAATTAGGGGCAAATATGACCTATCTCGATGTGGGGGGTGGTTTAGGGGTCGATTACGATGGCTCAAAAACTAACTTCTACGCCTCAAAAAACTACAATATGCAGAATTATGCCAATGATATCGTGGCCGAGGTCAAGGAAGCTTGTGAAGATGCCCAGATTTCACCCCCGATTCTCATTAGTGAAAGTGGCCGGGCGATCGCTTCTCATCAATCGGTGTTAGTCTTTGATATCTTGGGAAGTAGTGAGGTTCCCCAAAACCCTCCCGATCCCTGCAATGGGAAAGAACACCTCATCCTCCGTAATCTCTGGGAAACCTACACGGGTATCGATGAGCGCAATTATCAGGAAGCTTATCACGATGCGGGACAGTTCAAAGAGGAGGCGATTAGTCTGTTTAATTTCGGTTATCTCAGTCTCAAGGAACGAGCTAGAGCCGAACAATTGTACTGGGCTTGTTGTCACAAAATTCTGCAAGTGGCCCGACAACAGGATTATGTTCCCGATGACTTGGAAGACTTAGAGCAAATTATGGCCTCAATTTATTATGCCAATCTCTCGGTTTTTCAGTCAGTTCCCGATAGTTGGGCGATCGATCAACTATTTCCAATTATGCCGATCCATCGTCTCGATCGAGAACCTACCCAAAGAGGGATTCTCGCCGATTTAACCTGTGATAGTGACGGGAAAATTGCCCAGTTTATCGATTTGCGCGGGGACGTAAAATCAGTTTTAGAATTGCATCCGTTGGAGTACAAAAACGGTAAACATTCTCCAGAACCCTATTATCTAGGAATGTTTTTGGTGGGTGCTTATCAAGAGATTATGGGCAATTTACATAATCTTTTTGGCGATACTAACGTGGTACATATTCAGATGAGTCCCAAGGGATACGATATCGAGTATCTAGTCAAAGGAGATACGATCACGGAAGTATTAAGTTATGTGCAGTATTCCGCAGAAGACCTGTTAGAAAGAATTCGTCTTCGTTGTGAACAAGCTTTGCAGGAAAATCGCATGACTGTGGAAGAATCCCAATTACTCCTACAGGATTATGAACGCAGTTTGCGACGTTATACCTATCTAGTGGGTGGGGATTGTTGATTGCTCTTGCCGATCGAGTAATCGATCGAGGATGATAGAAAATAGACAAAATAGATAGGCAGTAAGGGGAAGCAGTGGAAAAGGGAACGCTGGTAGAATTTCGAGTTCAAGGAGAAAGGCGCTTAGGGGTGATCGATCGCCCAGAAGGTAAAAAAGATTGGATCGTCATCGATCAAGGGGGAAACCCGCATAAACTGCGTCCCCAACGCTTCGATTACATTATCAAAGCAGGTCCGTCCAACTATATGGAGATTGGCAATTTTCTGCGGGAAGTCCAACCCTATCTAGATGCTAGTGGTTTAGAAGTGGCCTGGGAATTATTAGCCGGGGAAAATCAGTTAGTCACTCCCGAAACCATGGCCGAGATTCTCTTTTCCGATCGCAGTCCGCAGTTTTGCTATGCGGCCCATTGTCTCTTGAGTGATGATAAAGTTTATTTTAAAAATAAAGGGGATGGTTACGAAGCCCGATCGGAAAATCAGGTAGAGGAAATCAAACACCAGCTAGAGGTGGAACAACAGCGTCAACGGGAAAAAAGCCAATTTCTCCAACGTCTCCAACAGGCCCTGGCCAGTGGAACGGTAGAATGGTCAGAAAGCGATCGAATTCGTCTGGAATCTCTAGAAAAATTTATCCTCCAACCCGAACAAAAATATCCAGCAGCCATGGACATACTCTCGCTGCTGGGCCGTTCCCAAACCCCCGAGGCTGCTTTTGAATTGTTAGTCGATTTGAAATGGTGGAGTAGTCACGAAAACCTTTTCCTGCGACGCAGTTCCTACCCCGTTCAATTCTCGAAAAAGGTACTTGATGTGGCGCGTCTTAATTTACTCAATCCCCCTGCGGATGCGGATGTCAACAATCGTCTCGATTTAACCCACCAAAAAATTTATACCATCGACGATGAAAGTACCGAGGAAATCGATGACGGATTATCGGTGGAAATGCTTGCGGATGGTGGTCATCGTCTCTGGATCCATATTGCCGATCCTAGCCGTTTAGTGCTTCCCGATGATGAATTAGACCTAGAAGCGCGTCGTCGCAGTACCAGTCTTTATCTTCCCACGGGAATGGTTCCCATGTTTCCCCTAGAGTTGGCCGCCGGTCCAATGAGTTTGGTACAGGGTAAACTTTGTCCCGCATTGAGTTTTGGGGTAATCCTCGATGAAACGGGGGCGATCGCCGATTATCGGATCCATCCTAGTACAATTAAACCTACCTATCGCCTCACCTACGAAGATGTGGACGAAATGTTACATCTGGATCTGCAGCATGAACCGGAAGTGAAGATTCTCAACCGTTGGGCCAAACAACGCCACGCATGGCGCAAATCTCAGGGATCGATTAACATCCAAATGCCAGAATCATCGATTAAGGTGAAGGATAACGACGAAATTATCGTAGAATTGCAGGAAGTTTCCCCATCTCGGCAATTAGTCGCGGAAATGATGATTTTAGCTGGAGAAATCGCCGGTCGCTACTGTCAGGAACACGAGATCCCCGTGCCTTTCCGCGGACAACCACAACCGGAATTACCCCCCGATGAGGAGTTAATTTTACTACCTGCGGGCCCGGTGCGTTCCTGTGCCTTGCGTCGCTGTATGCCGCGCAGTGAGATGACGACGATTCCTAACCGTCATGCTAGTCTGGGATTGAATACCTATTCCCAAGTAACTTCGCCAATTCGCCGTTATACTGACCTTTTGACCCATTTTCAACTAAAAGCCCATCTCCGGGGCGATCAACTGCCTTTTACCCGGGATAGAATGCAGGAAATTCTCTATAGTGTCGCTAGTTCGGCCCAAGAAGCCACCTCGGTGGAACGACAAACTAATCGTTATTGGAGTTTGGAATTTTTGCGACGACAGGGAGATCAAGTCTGGCAAGCTTTGGTTTTACGCTGGCTGCGGGAAGAGGAAAATTTAGGCTTAATTTTATTGGAGGAATTGGGGTTAGAATTACCCCATCGTTTTGAGCGTTCGGTATCTTTAGGCGATCGCTTTCAAGTACAAGTTAGTCGCTCTGATCCCCACCGCGATGAGATCCGTTTTCGCGAGTTATCGGGTTTTGTCTCCTCCCAAGCAAGTTAATCTCTCGCGGAGTCAGTATTCAGGAGTCGGGTGATAGGGTGATAGGGATTTAGGGGTTTAGGGAAATTTCAGCCAAATGCTCCACTCCCCCACTACCCCACACCCTGCCACCACCGAAAAGCTTTTTGCCGCAAACCCTAAATAAGGTTCTTCGGTTTGTTTTATGCAAAGGAAAGGATTGCCAAAGATGAAATCCTTATATAGAAAGGCATTTAGCGATTTTTATCAATTGATTTTGATATAGAGCGAACTAATCAATTAAGTCTTTTGCCAGATAATAATTTAGTCCATTTATGCCACCCTATCGAACTATACCAAGTAACGAAGAAACGTCTGTTTTTACCTATAATGTCGGCTTGAAGGAACCCTCGGTTTCACCTCGGAGATGAAAAGCTGACCAGCATACAACAGCGAAGCACGACTAAGAATAACTCTAATCTATAGTTGCCAATTTAATTTTAGTATGCTAGAGTAGTTTGCGTGGTAGGTCGATAACGCAAAATGTTTGTTTTAGAGTACAAGCTTAGAGGAAAACCATCTCAATATC
>NZ_JAPZQM010000752.1:0-25503 GCF_027530565.1 Microcystis sp. LE19-10.1B
TAGGACTTGCTGAATAATGGTAAAACCCTTTGAAAATAAGGCTTTTGACCTGTTAAAATCTGATGTTAGTGCAAGAAAATAGGATTGGGACATTCAAAAACCTTGCATTATTCTCCTCATAGTACATAAACTGGTACAAAAAAAGAGGGCAACAAAGCCTGAAACGACCGACGACCGGCTACTGACTCCTGACTCCTGACTCCTACCCCCAGGAAAAACTTTTTCAGCAAACCCTATGTAGGGTTTACTGAATAAAGCTAAAAACCTTGTTGGATAATATCTTTAGGCTTTTTTGAAATCAAAAAGTGGGGGAAATTTAGGCACTTTTTCCCTGAAAATTAGGTAATTGGCCACCTCAAAACTGGTAAAACCCCACACCCCACACCCCACACCCCACACCCTACCCCCACGAAAAACTTTTTGCCGCAAACCCTAGTTAATCTTTGGAGAGAATTAAATGATTTTTCTCCGTTAATTTTGCCATCCAACCCGGTTCAATCACAATCGTGCTGATTTTTTCGATAATAATTGCAGGTCCGGCCAGACAATCAAAAGGTTGCAGATCTGAACGCTGATAAATTGGCGTTTCTCGCCATTGATTAGCCATAAAAACCGCTACTCGATCGAGGATAGGAGGTAATTCTCCCATCGGACGGGAGCGAGTTAAAATTGCTTCTTTGGGACTGTCCATAGTCTGGATCAATTCCACGGCAATCGACTCAACAATTAAAGCTTTTTGTTCTTGCTTAAACCCATAACGTCTTTGATGTTCCCGTTCAAAATCCTGACGCATTTGATCGCTAAAATTAACCGCTAAAGTGGCATCACTGCCTTGATATTTTAAACTAACTTGCTGCCGCACCTGATTATAATCCTCTAATTCCCGACCCGCTAAAACTTCTAATTCGTTCATTTCCGTGAGCAACTGCCCGATTAAATCGGCATTTAACGGCTGTTCGATCGCTTTTTCTTTAATTACCCTCAAATCGGCCAAACCCATGCCGTAGGCGCTTAAAACCCCGGCATAGGGATGGAGAAAAATACTTTTCATTCCCAGAGTATCGGCAATTAAACAGGCCACTTGACCCCCGGCACCGCCAAAGGTACAAAGAGTATAATCACTGAGATCATAACCCTTTTGTAGAGAGATTTTTTTAATCGCATTAGCCATATTTTCTACGGCAATTTGAATAAACCCCGCAGCCAGCAGTTCAGGACTATTATTACCCCCCATTGTTGCCACCAATTCTTGAAACTTTGTCAGCACAATCTCTCTATCTAGGGGTAAATTTCCCTCTTGTCCAAAAATAGCGGGAAAATAGGCAGCTTGAATTTTTCCTAACAAAACATTAGCATCGGTAATTGTTAATGGTCCACCCCGTCGATAACAGGCAGGTCCCGGATTAGCTCCGGCACTTTCTGGTCCGACCCGAAAACGATAACCATCATAGACTAAAATCGAACCCCCACCAGCGGCCACGGTGTGAATACTTAACATCGGCGCTCGCATTCTTACGCCAGCAATTTCGTTATCTGTTTGGCGCTCGTATTCCCCTTGAAAATGAGAAACATCGGTGCTAGTTCCTCCCATATCAAAACTGATAATTTTACTAAATCCCGCCCTTAAACTGGTTTGTACTGCCCCGACTATTCCCCCCGCAGGACCAGATAAAATGCTATCTTTACCCTGAAATTTATCGGCGGTGACTAAACCGCCATCGGATTTCATAAATAACAAGCTAGTTTTCGGTAATTGCTGGCTAATACTATCAACATAGCGGCGTAAAATTGGCGATAAATAGGCAGAGACTACCGTGGTATCTCCCCGGGATACCAGTTTCATTAAAGGACTGACTTGATGGGAAATGGCTAGATGAGTAAAGCCGATTTCTTCGGCAATGGCTGCCACTTGTTTTTCGTGGTCAGGATAACGATAACCGTGCATAAAAACAATCGCACAACTTCGGATACCCGCTTGATAAACTGGTATTAAATCGGCTTTAACTTGGGCGGGATTAACGGCGATTAATTCTTGTCCTTGACGATCGTACCGTTCGGCCACTTCGATAACTTGTTCGTATAATAAAGAAGGAAGAATAATTTGACGGGCAAAAATATCGGGGCGATTTTGATAGCCAATTCTCAAGGCATCTTTAAAACCTTTGGTGATTAACAAAACCGTGCGCTCTCCTTTTCTTTCTAACAGCGCATTGGTGGCTACCGTTGTTCCCATTTTAATCACTTCGATGTTATCTAGGGAACCGCTAATATCTTTGATCCCTTGAATGACTGCATCTGGGTATTTTTCGGGATTTTCCGAGAGCAGTTTATAGAGAACAATCCACTGTTGATCGGCAAGGGGAACAATCAGAAATCTAGCGGCATCTCTAGCTAGTCGTTCAATAATTTCTGGTTGATCGATTATCGCCACGATATCGGTAAAAGTTCCCCCTCGATCGATAAAAAATTTTAACATAATCCCTTCCAGTTCTCAGAATCAATGAACAATTGCGCCTAATCCTTTTAAAATAAACTAGATTGATTTATCTGAGTAAGCAAAATGTCCACAGGAATCGCTATCTTAGGGGTAGGACGTTGGGGAGTCCATTTCGTCCGTCATTTTTCTCAACATCCCTCAGCACAAGTAGTGGCGATCGTTGACTCCTCCCCTGAAAAACTTCATCTCTGTCGCGATCAATTTAATCTCGATACTAATAAGGTTATTTTAGCCAATGACTGGGAATCAATTCGTCTTCACCCCGAAATCTCGGCTGTAGTCGTCGTTACTCCCGCCATCAGTCATTATCCCCTGATTAAAGATGCTCTTAATTTAGGTTATCACGTCCTCGCCGAAAAACCCTTAACCCTCAATCCCCAAGAATGTGGCGAATTAACAGCATTAGCGGCGAAAAAACAGCGTATTTTATTAGTTGATCATACCTATCTTTTTCATCCGGCCGTTATCACCGGACAAAAAGTCCTGCAATCCGGGGGTATCGGTAAACCTCTTTATGGTTATGCCACTCGCACCCACCTGGGGCCAGTTCGTCAGGATGTGTCCGCTTTGTGGGATCTGGCTATTCACGATATCTCGATTTTTAATCATTGGCTTGATAGTACCCCTGTATTAGTACAGGCAAGGGGAACCTTCTGGCTACAACCTAATCTAGCCGATTTAGTCTGGTTAACCCTGATCTATGGCGATGGTTTTCAAGCGACTATTCACCTTTGTTGGTTGAATCCCGATAAACAGCGACGTTTAGGGATAGTTGGCAGCGAAGGGACTTTAATTTTCAATGAATTAGACTCTCGATCGCCTTTAACCCGACAAAAGGGCCATTTTGAGCGTCAGGAAGCCTATTTTATTCCCCGGGGACAGGAGACGGAATCTATCCCTATTGCCGATGGTGAACCCCTGAAAGCATTGTGCGAACATTTTTTAGAGTCGGTGGCTACGGGTGTCGATTCTCCTGTATCTTCGGGATCGGTAGGGACGGAATTAGTCAAAATCCTCCAGGCAGCAGAATTATCTCTAGCCAGAGGTGGAGAAATCCTGCGCTTAGAATAGGTAAAAATGGGATCGATAGGTAGGGTCTGCTGAAAAAGTTTTTCGTGGGTGTGGGGTGTGGGGTGTGGGGAGTGGGGTGTGAAGTATAACCTGATTTGCTATTGACGAGGAGTTTGTACGGCGTTAGATTTATTAGAGGTTTTCTTAATTTGTACCCAGTAAGGGGGTATCGGAAATTCTGTTAATCCTTCCTGCAGCACAGGTTATGGCTTTTTGTCAATGGGGAAGTCCAGAACCCGATCGGTGCGTAGCGCGCTCGATCGCTAACGGCTCAAATCAGCGACGGCATTAGAAAGCAAGCTCGGCAGCGACGAATTGCGACCGTCCGCTGCCACGCAGTGTTAGCTGGTGGTTCAAGGAAATAACTCAAAGTAATCGCAGTGACTTGGACGAATAATCGAAAAATCTCGGCGATCAAGTGTGTAAACGCGAGTAATAGTAAGCCTTTCAGCTATGGCAATGATCGCTGCATCTGTAAAGTCAAGCTGATTGTCAGCATATTGTTCCAATATCTCATGCACTCGTACCAAGTCTTCTGGGATTACAGGTTCAACTTGAACCGCATCAGGTGTCATACTGGATACAAAACGGCGCATTGCTTGGTGGCCCAATCTTGATGCAATCAGATAGCAGACCTCAGGCAGGACAACGACAGGTAGAACCAATGGCTCATTCACGCTTTGAGCAATAGCCAACACCCGTTGATGATTGCGATCGCCCTGATCGGTCAAGGCAAACAAAAAACTGGTGTCAAGTATCGCCGTCATACTGAATTGCTTGGCTTAAGATTCCAGCCGGACACCGGATCAATCTCATTGCCTAGAATCTCTTCATCACGTTCTGAAATATCCTGTTGACCAGAGTTGCCTAAACCTGCAACTGCAAGCAGAAAACTAGAAGAATGAGTGGTCAGTTCTCTTTGATAGGCTGCTTTATAGCGAAGATAGTCAAGAAAATTAGACAGTTCCACTAAAGCCTCATCAGGGAGAGCCTTGACTGCTTCAATTAGCGGTTGCCGTTCTATAATGCTTCTATCCATTACTAAATCTTAGATTAGGACTTCTCCTATTTTACTCCTCAACTCAACGAACAGGCTCACTTACTAACTATCACAGCAGGTAACACCTGAATACAGTCCGCACAAATTGGCATGAAGTCAAAGATCACAGTTGGGGGTCTGCCGTTAACCTAACCCACCAGAGCGGCGTACTGCTACGCAGTGCCTTCGGCATCGCACTTAAATCCACAGTTTCCATCAATGTGCATGGTGCGTTCCCCAAAATCGATCGGTGGAGTAGTAGGACTTGCATTAGGGAACGCACCCTACAAAATTGCGTTCGGCATCGCACTACCTTTTTATGTAAAGTCCCAAATCACCGAGGCTATTCCCGTCAGAGTAGCACTGCATTTTATTAATCTCAGTGGCTCTTCGGTAATTGTTATGCAATGGACGGGGGTTATAAGGGATGGAACCCTTATATCTGAACTTCCCCCATACATATATACCACAATAGCTGAAAACCCTTATCCATCAATGGATGCACCCCCTTAACTTATCTTAATGTACCCATGTAATTTGTAACATTTCTTAATGGACAAGAATTCTCTCCATTTGCTAGAATGGTGGTCATGTATATAGAAAAAGTTCCTAACCGTAATTCCCCCCCCGCCGTTCTTCTTCGGGAGTCCTACCGAGAAGGAGATCAAGTCAAAAAAAGAACCCTGGCCAATCTCTCAAAATTACCCGATGATATTATCGAAAATCTGAAACTGGCTCTTAAAGGAGCAACACTGTCCATGACTGAAGGTATTCCCAATCATTTTGAAGTGATTAGAAGTCTTCCTCATGGTCATGTGATGGCTATTTTAGAGACGATTAAAAAATTAGGTTTAGATAAAATAATCAGTGAAAAATCCTCACGAATCAGAAACTTAGTGGTGGCGATGATTGTGGCAAGAATCATCAATCCTAAATCGAAACTAGCCACAGCGAGAGGGTTTAATAGCGAGACTGGCAGTCAGAGTTTAGGACAATTGTTAGACTTAGAGAAAGCCGATGAAGACGAATTATATAACGCCTTAGATTGGTTATTAGAAAAACAAGAGAAAATTGAGAAGCACCTAGCAATTAAACACTTAGAATCAGGAACATTAGTCTTGTATGATGTCACTTCTACCTACCTAGAAGGAAATGGTTGTGAACTGGGCAAATATGGTTATAACCGAGATAAAAAGAAAGGCAAAACTCAGATAGTTTTTGGTCTGCTCTGTTCAGCCAAGGGTTGTCCGATAGCGGTAGAAGTATTTGAAGGAAACACCTCAGATGGTGCTACTTTAAGCGGACAAATTGAGAAAGTCAGAAAGGGTTGGGGGATTGAGAATGTTGTCTGGGTAAGCGATAGAGGAATTTTAACCAACTCGAAAATCAACGAATTAGTAAAACCCATAGAAGGATTAGACTATATTACTGGTTTAACTAAGCCTCAAATTCGGAAATTGGCTGAGGTAGAAGTGATTCAATTAGGATTATTTGAGCAGGTAAACTTGGTGGAATTTGAGAGCGAAGATTATCCCGACGAAAGATTAATTGCTTGTCGGAATCCCTTAATCGCCCAGAAAAATCAACTACAAAGAGAGGCATTATTAGAAGCGGTAGAGAAGGAACTAGATTTGATTGTTCAGGCGACTCAAAGGGAGAAAAGAGCTTTAAAGGGTCAAGATAAGATAGCTTTGAGAGTGGGCAAGGTTCTTAATCAGTTTAAGGTCAATAAATACTATAACCTAGAGATAACAGAAGAAGGCTTTTCTTATCAGCGTAAGCTGGAATTAATCGCTCAAGAAACGGCCTTAGATGGTGTGTATGTGTTAAGAACTTCTCTGGAGTCAACTTTGATGGATGCAGCGACGACGGTTAAAGCTTATAAAAGTTTATCTCAAGTGGAGGAGGCATTTCGCTGTTATAAGTCAATTGATTTAAAGGTACGTCCTATCTATCATTATAAGGGTGATAGAGTCAAAGCTCATATCTTTTTATGTATGTTGGCTTATTATGTGGAATGGCATTTAAAACAGTGCTTGGCTCCTTTGTTATTTGAGGATGAAGAAATTGATGATGGTTCTCTGAATGTGATTAAAGCGAGTCGCAGTGAATCCGCTCAGTCTAAAGAGAGAAAAAAACGGAATCAAGAGAACTTTCCTGTGCATAGCTTTCGGACTTTGTTGGAAGACTTGGGGACGATTTGCTTGAATACAGTGGAATGTACGATTAGGGAGGGAAGTTATCGTTTTTCTAAGATAACTCGACCGACCCAACTGCAACAAAAAGCGTTAGATTTATTGGGAGTTTCTCTGATTTGTACCCAGTAACGGGGCGGCGTAAATTCTCTTAATCCCTTCTACAGCACAGGTTATGGCTTTTTGTCAACGGGGAAGTCCAGTTATACTAAAATCTAAGATAGCCGGTTTAATACTAAATCCGTTGAGTAACGCACAGAAAACGGGTTTCTCGGAGAAACCCGTTTTCTACTCATGCAAAAGGCAAAAAGGGGAATAAATAATCAGTCTTTAATAACCAGATTTAGTATAATATCGTCTCTGGGATCAAAACAAAAGCTTAGAATAGATAAAATATGTGGACTTTTATTGATTTATTTGCCGGTATAGGAGGATTTAGAATCGCCCTAGAAAATCTCGGTTGTCAATGCGTTTTTTCTTCGGAAATCGATCCTCACTCCCAAAAGGTTTACTTGGCTAACTATGGTCATTTACCCGATAATCAAGACATCAGAAAATTAGAGGTAAAAACTGTCCCCGATCATGATATAATGTGCGGCGGTTTTCCCTGTCAAGCGTTTAGTATCGCTGGCAGAAAACACGGTTTTGAAGATGCACGCGGAACCTTATTTTTTGAAGTTGCCCGGATATTACACGAAAAGAAACCGAAAGCTTTTATCTTAGAAAATGTCCAGGGTTTAGTCCATCATGATCGAGGTAAAACTTTAAAAACTATTTTAGATATACTAGAAAAGGATTTGCATTATTTTGTCCCTAGTCCCCAGATTTTAAATGCCAGATATTTTGGGGTTCCTCAAAACCGTCCCCGAATTTTTATCGTCGGTTTTCGAGAGGATTTGAATATTTACCATTTTTCCTATCCCCAACCAACCCATCAAGAAACTTGTCTCAAAGATATCCTAGAAGAAAAGGAAGTCAGCGTTAAATATTATCTCTCTAATCAGTATTTAGAAACTTTGTTTAAACACAGGGCCAGACACGAAAATAAAGGTAATGGTTTTGGTTATCAGATTATTTCTCCCGATGGTATCGCTAATGCTATTGTGGTGGGAGGTATGGGAAAAGAAAGAAATTTAGTTATCGATCAAAGACTGACTAATTTTACTCCCGTTACTCGCATTAAGGGAGAGGTAAATAAATTATTCGTCCGCAGAATGACCCCCAGAGAATGGGCAAGATTACAGGGATTTCCCGATAGTTTTCAGATTGTTGTTAGCGATGTCCAAGCTTATAAACAGTTCGGCAATTCTGTGGCTATTCCCGTGGTAAAAGCAGTGGCAAAAGAGGTGATTAAAACTTTAGATTTATCGAAGAAATCAAATGTAAACGTTAAATTTACAGACTGGCAAGGAAAACAATTAGAGTTATTCACATAATTGAAAAAACACCATGAATTATCGCAGCTATAATAGGGGAGAATGGACTGAAGTTTATGTATTATTTTACTTGTTGGGGCAAAAAAAACTTTATAAAGGTGATGCGAGTTTTCAAAAACTCTCAGATTTCTTTTATATAAGCAGAGTTTTTCACTATGAAAACCTAGAAAAAGTAGAATTTCAATTAGAAAATAATCTCTCTGAAATCGTCATTAAAAGAAGTGGTTGCATCAATCAAAGAATTTCTGTTCAGGATTTCATTAATAAAGCAAATGACATATTTGAAGCTATTATAAATAGTCAAGGAAGGAGTTTTTCTATTCCAGCCATCGAAGATTTTCTCAAAAGTATCAATTGTCAAACTATTAAACAAGATTCAAGAAATGTTAAAGATATAGAAATTGGAATTATTGATACAAAAAGAGATAGGCATGACAATTTCAGTTTCTCAATCAAATCTAAATTAGGTCAATCACCAACAATTTTTAATGCTGGTAAAAAAACGGTTTTTATTTATAGGATTGAAAGCAATAATAATCTTGATATTCCAAAGTTGAAAGAGTTGGAATCAGCAACAAAAATTTTAAGAACAATTAGGGGTCAGTGTCAAATAGTATTTGACGAGTTAAAAACCAGAGAGTTTACTAACACTTTTTATAGAAATCTCATCCTGATAGATGATAGTATGCCAATTATTGTGGCGAACTTACTGCTAAATGCTTATAGTGGTGAAAATAATAAAAGTATAATAGAATTGCACAAAAAAATGACAATGGATAATCCCTGTGGCTATGAACTGCAAAATGTCGGAGAAATTTATGAGAGAAAGATAAAAAACTTTTTAACTGATATAACATTAGGATTAAAAGCTTCGGAAGATTGGAAAAAAGATAATACACCTAATGGATTTTTAGTGGTCACAAGGAATGGTGAAGTTCTTTCCTATTATTTGTTAGATAGGAAAACTTTTGAAGATTGTCTTTTTACTCAAACTAAGCTGGATGTACCTAGTAGAACAAGACATGATTATGGAACTGTATATCAGGAAGAAGGAAATTATTATATTAAGTTATGCCTTCAGGTAAGATTCAGATAGCAATCACGTTTCAGAGTTAAGCAATGTTTTTTCTAGCAGCAAAATAGGATTCTGACTAGACGCGGTTTTTCCTTAGAGGTGACAATAAAAGAGCAGTAGAGGTGATGGTTTCGCCGGTTGTGCTTGTTAAAGGTATCTTTCTTATACTACACTTGTAACATCAATAGGTTTTAGTATTTGGGAGAAAAAAAATTATGCGGACAATCACACGCACCACCACTACCGATATGGAAGTCACCAGCATTCGTCTGGAAAGAGTCCTCAAGGACAAGCTGAAAGAGATTTCCGGTAATCAAGGTTATCAAGCGCTCATTCGCGATGTCCTATGGAATTTCGTTCAGCAGAAATCAGGAGATTATCGACCTCAGTTTTGTGCTGGCGATATAAGGGCAGTATTTAACGCTACAGCTAGAAAAAATGAGATTTGCGCTCTCACAGGCAAGTTAATCCCCGCTAATGCAACAATGTTGTTAGGTTTGACTATCTATGGCGACTTAGTTCCGTTGAGTATGGATAGTTATGCCAATTTAAAATAAGTTTGAGTAGGGTGGGGCAGAATCCGGTATAGTTAGTCCTCACCCAAGGGAAGTGGGAATTATAAATTATAAATTATGAATTATCAATTGAGAGGTGGGGAGTTTTTTGCTCTGAACAGTGAACTGATAACTGATAACTGATAACTGATAACTGATAACTGATAACTGATAACTGATTAATGATGACTGAAGCGATTTTACGAGTGGTTTTAATCAATCCGCAAATTCCGCCAAATACGGGGAATATTGCCCGTACTTGCGCTGCAACCAAGACAGAATTGCATTTAGTTGGTCCCTTGGGTTTTGAAATTAGCGATCGCTATCTGAAGCGGGCCGGCTTAGATTACTGGCCTCATGTAAAACTCATGTACTACTTGACAATCGACGACTTCTGTGCATATCAGCAAAAGAGCGGCGGAAGGGCGATCGGGTTTACAGTGCGCGGCAGCAGTAGTTATCTGGAATACAGCTATCAAAGCGGAGATTGGCTACTTTTTGGCAGTGAAACCGACGGTATTCCGGCAGATTTATTAAATAAGTGCGATGACACGGTTTATATTCCCATGGCAGAACCGGGGGTGAGAAGTTTAAATCTTTCCGTTAGTGTGGCGATCGGATTATTTGAGGCCAGACGACAATTGGGATTTATTCGTTAGCGGGATATTTGGCTATATAGGGTCTGCTGAAAAAGTTTTTCGTGGGGACAGGGTGTGGGGTGTGGGGTGTGGGGTGTGGGGTGTGGGGTTTTACTGGTTTTGAGGTGGCCAATTACCTAATTTTCAGGGAAAAAGTGCCTCAATTTTCCCCCTCATCACTCCCATGCCTGGTACTTTTTGATTGACAAAAAGTCTAAAAGTCTTACCCAACAAGGTTTTTACCATTATTCAGCCAGCCCTATATAAACAGGGCAAATAAACTAAATTGAGCAAAAAATCAGAAAATTGCTTTTATTTAGCTCATTTTTGCCCATATCAGGAAAAATAGAGATCGCAGTCAATTTTGTCCGTAATAACAGCCAGAAATTATGTGGATTATCCTAGAGCAACAATTAATTTGCTCTAGGATAATCCCATAATTTATTGAAAATAAAAAGGCAAGATTAGGCTCATGAATATCTTTGACCTTTCTCTCAATTTTTTTCGCAATTTACAGCTTTTTAATCGGCAAAAATCCACCTCTGGCTTAACTCAAGTCGAGATGTTAGTTACCATAATTTTATTAGGAATTCTCTTAACCATTGCCCTTTCTGTTTATCAGCGTTTAATGGCGTGGATTCGCTTAAATATCGCCACCTTTGAAATATCACAACAGTGGAAAAATACCCGTTATCAAGCCATGGGAGAAGGTTCTTATCCCCTATCTTTGTGCATGGCAGCAAGTGAAACCGAACAGATTAAAGTGGCAAAAGTACAAGGAGACCGCTGTGAAAATGTCACCGATTGGACTCCCATCACTCGCGGCGTTAGCATCGATACTAATAATTCTACCCTACGCCGAGTTAGTGGACCTGCGGGTAATCAAGGTACAATTTATCGCGCTAGTTGGGCCGATACAAGGGGGGGTTTAGGCGGTTCTTGGGGACAGTTAGGCAGAATTACATTAGTTGCTCCCGGTACACCGGACAAACGCTGTTTATTTTTATTCCGCGTTGATGGTAGTTGGGATATTCGCCAAGATAATAGATGTGTGCGTTAAAGCGGCAAAAGTTATCGTTATCTAAGGGAGGGCATCAGCCCAAAATCTAACATCAAGGGACACTTTACACCATAATAATGTCGAGAGAGCCACGCTCAAAAATCAAGAATCCCGACAGATAGCCTTTCTGGGGGGAAACTTAGACGGTTTTCAGTCCGTCTGGGAGTACACTAGAAAATACTCACTTATTCGATCGAGCCGTTCATGATTATTTCCGTCGTAGCACTGAAGGGAGGGGTCGGGAAAACCACCACATCGATTCATCTGGCCGCCTATTTTCAAGAAAAAGCGCCCACCTTATTGATTGATGCGGATAAAAATCGTTCGGCTCTCCATTGGTCCCGGGAAGACACCCTTCCTTTTATGGTAGCGTCCCAAGCTGGAGCGACGGGACTGGTGAAACAATACACTCATATTATCGTCGATACCCAGGCCCGGCCGGAGCCAGACGAGTTAAAAGATTTAGCTCAGGGCAGCGATTTATTAATCCTACCCACCACTCCCAATCATCTCGATATCGATGTCACGATTAAAGCGGTAGAATTGCTGTCCACGATGACCGATAATTATCGAGTTCTGTTAACCCAAGTGGATTCACGGACAAAAACAGGACGGGAAGCGCGGAAAGCTCTAGAAGAAGCAAAATTACCCGTATTTAAGCGAGAAATTCCCCGTTTAGTTGCTTTTGAACGAGCGGCCGAAAAGGGAGTCATCGTCAAAGATTATCCCGACCCCCGGTCGAATTTCGGTTGGCTTTGTTACCAAGCGGTCGGTAAAGAAATTTTTGCCCTAATGACATAAATTGTTAAAAAAGTTAATATTAATATTTGTGTCATTTTTCCCCAAAAAGATACTTAATCTGCATGGGGACTTTTTGTAATCTTCCGTTAAGCGTTCACTCCTAAATCGGTAAAGTCTGAGACAATCAAAAAAGTCTGACTGTAGGAGAACCCTCTATGAAATTGGCCTATTGGATGTATGCGGGTCCCGCTCATATTGGCACTTTAAGGATCGCCAGTTCCTTTAAAAATGTTCATGCTATCATGCACGCTCCTCTGGGAGACGATTATTTTAACGTCATGCGCTCGATGTTGGAAAGGGAGCGTAATTTTACCCCCGTCACTGCTAGTATTGTCGATCGTAATGTTTTAGCCCGGGGTTCCCAAGAAAAAGTCGTCGATAATATTGTTCGCAAAGATCGCGAAGAAAGTCCCGATTTAATCGTTTTAACCCCCACCTGTACCTCCAGCATTCTCCAAGAGGATTTACAAAACTTTGTCGAAAGAGCGCGACAGGATGCCCAAGGAGATGTGCTGCTGGCCGATGTTAACCACTATCGCTATAATGAACTACAAGCGGCCGATAAAACTCTCTATCAAATTATCAAATATTATCTCGATAAGGCCCAGAGAAAAGGGGGAATTATCTCCCAGAAAACCCCTAAACCTTCGGTTAATATTATTGGTATTACCACCCTCGGTTTCCATAACCAACATGATCGCACGGAATTAAAGCGGTTAATGGCAGATTTGGACATTGAAGTTAACGAAATTATTCCCGAAGCTGCCTCGGTGGACAACTTAAAAAATCTGCCCCGCGCTTGGTTTAATCTGGTTCCCTATCGAGAAGTGGGATTAATGACAGCCAAATATCTCGAAAGTGAATTCGCTATGCCCTACGTTGATATTACCCCCATGGGAGTGGTGGAAACAGCGCGCTGTATTCGCAAAATCCAAGAGGTAATTAATGCCCAAGGTGCAGCAGTAGATTACGAAGATTTTATCAATGAACAAACTCTGCATATCTCCCAAGCTGCTTGGTTTTCTCGTTCCATTGACTGTCAGAATTTGACAGGGAAAAAAGCGGTGGTTTTTGGTGATAATACCCACGCAGCCGCTATGACAAAAATTCTCGCCAGAGAGATGGGAATTCATGTGGTTTTAGCGGGTACTTATTGCAAGTATGATGCGGATTGGTTCCGGGAACAAGTGAGTGAATATTGCGATGAAGTGTTAATTAGTGATGATAATGGGGCGATAGGAGATGCTATTGCTCGCTTGGAACCAGCGGCGATATTTGGTACTCAAATGGAACGTCATGTGGGCAAACGTTTAGATATTCCCTGTGGAGTAATTGCCGCACCTATTCATATCCAAAATTTCCCCCTCGGTTATAAACCTTTCTTAGGTTACGAAGGCACTAATCAGATCGCCGATTTGGTCTATAATTCCTTTACTTTGGGTATGGAAGATCACCTATTAGAGATATTCGGTGGTCATGATACAAAAGAGGTAATTACTAAGGGTATTTCGGCAGATTCTGACCTAAATTGGAATAAGGAAGCGACGGCAGAATTACAGAAAATACCCGGTTTTGTGCGGGGGAAAGTTAAACGAAATACCGAAAAATTCGCCCGGGAGCGAGGTATTGGTGAAATAACTTTAGAGGTAATGTATGCCGCTAAAGAATCCGTAGGAGCTTAATCATTTCTTAGGGCTGAAAGTTAACAGCATTCAGCCCTATTTTTTTTAGTTATTTACTTAATCCCTGAAGTATTCTTTCCTCTACTCCTTTCCCCTGAATTAACACTCCAAATCCTCCTAAACCGGTGGGATTGATTAATTGATGTAGGGCATCTCGACGCTGAAATATCGTTAATATATCGATTTTTCCTTGAGAAAGTTGATTTAATCTATCTCCCAATCCCAAAGCCATTAAAAATAATCCTTGCTGAGTAAAACCGAGATTTTTTAAGTCTAATTTCTCCCCTTGACGTTGTAAAGCGGTAAAATCCACATGAGTGGTAATATCTTGTTCTCCCACCCACAAATAAGGATGATCATGACGCTGATGTTGTCGATAACATTGTAGGGTTCCTTGACTTCTTTGGGGATGATAATATTTTTCGGCAGTGTAACCGTAATCTATGGTTAAGATATAACCTCGATCGAGTTTCCGATTAACGGTTTCTAACCAGTCTAAAGCTAATAAGTTTACCTCGGTTTGATAACCCTCCCGATAAAGTGGTGAAGGAATATTTATCCCCACTAAATCAAAATAGTCTTTGATTCTGTCGGTGGATAAATCTGCGATAATCTCCTGAAAAGGTTCCCCCAATCCCAGATAAATTTCTCGTAATTCTCCCGACTCGATCACAACTCGATGGACAGGAAAAGCATCGATTAACTCATTACTAAACACACAACCCACAAGGGAATTATCGGCTAAATCCGGCCAACTTTGCCAAGATACCGGGGAATATCCCGCTAAAGTTGCCCGTTGTCTTTCCCTGAGTTTCTGAGATTGTTCGATAATTATATAACTGAGATTTTGATAAAAATCAGCATAGCTATCACTTAAATAATCAAGGATATCCTTCGCTAAAATCCCCGAACCTGCTCCCACTTCCACTAAAGTAAATCCAGGCGAATTGCCCAAAAATTCCGCCATCTCGACAAATTGCTCTGCCAACAATTGACCAAAATCTGCCCCTAGAGACGAGGAAGTAAAAAAATCTCCTTTTGAGCCAATTTCTACTTTTCCAGAGGTGTAATAGCCATAATCAGGGTGATAGAGAGCTAAATCCATCCAGCGCTCGAAGCTAATTCGACCCGCTACTGATTGTTTAATTTCCTCTAGGATGATTGCTTCTAAATTCATCTTGATCGGGGAATTATGAATTATGAATTATGAATTATGAAATGGGAATTATACTAAATCCAGTTACTAAAGACTGATTATCTATTCCTTCTTTTGCCTGAGTGCCTCTTGCCTTTTGCCCATCCTTATAAGTAGGTAGGCACAATTATTTGTAGGATGGGTTAGCGGTAGCGTAACCCATGCGGGCATTGGGTTTCATGCTTCAACCCAACCTACGTTCATTTTATATTTAATTCCACCCACCTACTTAGGGTTTACTGAAAAAGTTTGTTGGTGGGGCTAGGGTGTGGGGTGTGGGGTGTGGGGTGTAGGGTTTTACCCATTTTCAGGCGGTCAATTACCTAATTTTCAGGGAAAAAGTCCCTGAATTTTCCCCCTGATCACTCCCATGCCGGGTACTTTTTGATTGACAAAAAGTCTAAAAGTCTTACCCAACAAGGTTTTTAGATTTATTCAGCAAACCCTACTTAAGTAGCCTATACTCAACGGATTTAGTATTAGTAAACAGTAATCATTGATCAGTAAACAGGTATAAAGATAAAGATAAAGATAACTAACTAATTAACTGAAAACTTACATCTGATAACTGAGCACTGATAACTGATAACTGATTTAATCTCCCGCATGATAGGAACTGCGGACTAGGGGGCCGGATCTAACCTGGGAAAAACCCATTTTTTGGGCAATTTCTCCCAACTCGCTAAATTCTGCGGGAGTCCAATATTTCTGTACGAGCAAATGTTCCAGAGAAGGACGCATATATTGACCAATAGTAACTCGATCGCAGTCGATCGCCCGTAAATCTGCCAAAGTCTCGATAATTTCCTCTTTTGTCTCACCGTGACCGACCATTAGGCCAGATTTCGTCGGAATTGACCGATCGATTTCCTTAACATAACGCAAAACCGCCAAAGAGCGATCGTATTTAGCCCCGCGTCTAACCGGTCCTTGCAAACGGCGCACCGTCTCGATATTGTGATTGTAACAGGCAGGTTTTGCCCCTACCACCGTCGCCACCCGTTCCTGTTGACTTCCCTTGCCTCCGGCAAAATCCGGGGTTAACACTTCAATTAAAGTGTGGGGATTGAGTTCGCGAATGGCTGTCATCGTCCGCACGAACCAACTGGCTCCGCCGTCTTCCAGATCATCTCTAGCTACAGAAGTCAAGACAACGTAACTTAAATTTAACAATTGCACCGCTTCTGCCACTTTTTGCGGTTCCTCCACATCGAGAGGCATGGGTGCATGACCCTTATCCACTTGACAAAAAGCACAGGACCGGGTACAGGTGGGACCCATCAACAAAAAAGTCGCCGTACCTTGGGCATAACATTCGCCGCGATTGGGACAGCGACCCTCCTCGCAGATAGTATGAATGTTCCTTTGTTTGATAATGCGCTGAACCGTGGAAATTTCGCTAGATTTGCCGAGCGAACGCCGTAACCAAGGGGGTAAAGAGGTAATTTCCTTGCGCCACTGTGGGGAAATATTGGACATGAGAAGTTAAGTAGGGTGTTGGGGATTTCAGTTATCAGTAATCAGTTATCAGTGAGGGGTTGGGGTTGGGGAGAGGGTAGAAGGGAGAAGGGAGAAGAGAGAAGGGAGAATAAATAAAAGCTGACGGCTGATAGCTAAAAAGCTGATAACCGACTCCCCAAAACGAAAACTTCCTATCTCACCATTAAGATAACTGCTATAAGCTGAGAAAGCGGGTAAAGATCATTGTTAATCAAAAAGGAAACTTAGGCAATGGGACGATGGCAACGGAGAAAAATTTTCAATCTGGTCATTCAAGGATTGGCGGGTTGCCTCTTAGTTAGTATATTTGTTCTTAATTCCCTGCCATCCCTAGGCCAAAATTTTCTAGTTCCATTTGCATCTCCCACGGGGACAAGGATTTTTGTAGCCGGGGATATAGAATATGCTTCCGTGAATCTAGATGGATTTGCCTTATTTCAGATTGCCTCCCAAGATTTTACCGCTTCTGAGTCCCGGGAACTCTCCCCGGTAGAAAGACGGGCTAGCCGCATTGAAAGGGGCTTAAATAATATTATCAATCGGGGTTTCGATCCGACAACCCTGCAAGTAAGTACGGCGACTCTCAATAATTTAACCGTGATTGTGGCCAAGGATAACCAGAATTTACCGCAACAGGTAATTCTGACAGTGACAGAAGTTGATGCCCTGATCGATTCTTCTTCTGTTGGCGATTTAGCGGACAGATGGGTTAAAATCATCCAAACAGCTTTGATCCAAGCTTGGCAAGAACGTCAGCCCGCCCCTCGTCGGCAACAGGTAATGACTGCCACTATAATTATTTTGGGGCTAATTTTCTTAAGCTGGGTATCAATTTGGTGGCAGAAACGTTTAAGAAATCGCTTCAATCTCCTCAAAAAACAGGCTAAAAGTCAATCCGATCGAAATTTACCTATAAATTCCCCCCCCAGAAAAGATCGCTCCCAAGAACCGATTTTAGCCTCTCTAGAAGATTCCTCTAATTTCCGTCAACAGGCTGATATTCAGCGACAACTGACGCTAAATATTCTCTGGAAAAGACTGGCTCTTATTGGACTGATACTGCTTTGGTTTGGCGGAATAGCGGCGATTTTGTATGTATTTCCTGAAACTAGGCTAGAAGGACGCGGAATAATTCGTATTCCTTTACGGATTTTTATTATCTGGTTGCTGCTGACATCAGTGAGCAATATGATTAATCTCTACGTTAATTCTCGGCTACGGGAGTGGGTAGAGGAAGGAGCGGTTTTTTCCGAAAATTTGGAAAGGAGGATTCTGCGCGCTCCCACTTTATTAGAAGTTTGGCGACAAATTATCACATTTATCGCTATTTTTCTGGGAATTTTGGTTTTTTTGAGTTGGATGGGCCTTTCTTTCGCCTTTTTACTCACGGGAGCCGGTTTAGTGGGAGCATTGCTCACCTTTGCCTTTCAGGATCTTTTAAAAGATTGGATTAACGGTTTTCTAATTATCTTTGAAGACCAATACACTGTCGGTGATATGATCCAGTTTCAGGAGTTTATCGGTTTGGTGGAAAATATGAGTTTGCGAGCGACTCAATTGCGGGCTGCCGATGGACGTTTAATCACTATTGCCCATAACCAAATTATTAGCGCACACAACCTCAGTAAAGATTGGGCGCGGGTCAATTTTACCATTGAAGTCGCCTATCAGACCGAGCCAGATGTGGCGATCGCTTTAATGGCAGCCATCGCTGAAAATATGGCTGTAGATCCACAATGGCAAAAAGATATCATCGATCCCGTGCAGGTTGCTGGTGTTAGTCGGGTTTCTCACACGGGGATGGAAATTATGCTCAGAATTGTCGTCAAAAGATTACGACAATGGGACATAGAAAGAGAGTATCGTCGTCGTCTAAAAATTGCTTTTGAGGAGAAGGGAATTCACATCGGTATCCCCCAACAAAGTTTCCTCATAGCAAAAGATAGAGAGGAATTCAAGGGACAGTTTTAAAGGGGAACATTTTCTATCGGTGGAGTTATAGGCCGTTGAAAGCAGATTTTCCATGACTATCCTTGAATAATATCAAAGCTTCCTTGGTTTTGAATCCGATAAAACAGGAAATCCGCATCGAGGGTGAGAATTTGCCGATACCCAGTCTTTTCAGCTACTAAAACTAGGGTTGCATCTGCCAAGTCCATCGGTCGATCGCGGTATTGCTCCATCAACCCCAACAAGCGACTGAAATCACTTTCCTGAATATTGTAAACCACCAGCAGTTTATCTAAAAGAAGTTGTCCCAGTTGTTTTTGCATTTGCCAACCCCCCCGATGCAGCGCCAGGTACATGGCTTCGGTCAGGCATGACCAAGTTGTGACGAGAGGCTTTGCTAAACGCATTACTGTATTTCTGTAGGCTTTATGTTGGGGTTGGGTGCGATCAACCAAACAAAGCAGCACTCCTGCATCACACAGGATCATAGCTCTAGTCCTTGTTGCCGATATTTTTCGAGCAGCAGTTGCTGGTAGTCGTTTATTGGTTCCGGTGAATTGACAGTTAAGCCATCTACGGCTTCAAACCATTGTAACCATCTTTCTATCAGTTTTCCATCAGGCTGAGTGTCAAAGGTTTTGACTCGATATTTATGATCGAGAAGATCAATAAAGTCGCTTACTTCCTGAACAAGGACTTCAGGGAGTTGATCTAGCTTAGAAATTGCAGTTTCTCGAATTGTCACAATCATCACCTCTGCCAAGATTGCTAGTTGGGCAACTTTAAACTAGGTTAGGATAGCTAACCTAACCTAGAAAATTTTTAGGAAGCTAAGGCTACCTCGACTATTTGTTGTAGTTCCCCATTTTGATAGAGTTCGATCATAATGTCGGAACCACCAATAAACTGACCGTTGATATAGACTTGGGGAATAGTCGGCCAATTGGAATACTCCTTAACTCCTTGTCTTAACTCCTGATCTTGGAGAATATCGACAGTTTCGTAGGAAACCCCCAGAATATTGAGAATTTGTATGACGTTATTCGAGAAACCACACTGAGGCATTAATTTATTGCCCTTCATGAACACAAGAACTTTATTATTCTGGACTAATTGATCGATTCTGGCCTTAGTTTCGGGTGTCATAGGTCTAGTAGCTAGAATTTGAGCAAGAATAGCCAATCCTGAGACGTGGCATATCCTATTAGTTTAGCACAAGCCGTTGGGATAGCTTTAAAAAGGCAGGTCTTCGTCCTCCTCCAAATTCTCTAAAATTTCGTTAACATCAGGTCTCCCGCGCACGATAGTCATATTTTCCAGAGACTTATTAACTTTAGTTTCTGCGTCCGAATTTTCTGGCAGTGAATAACCCATATTGACCACTTCACCATCAAAAGATTTCGCTAACTTTTGAGCGGCCGCCAAAATTTCACTAACATCTACATCTTGATCTAATGTCTCTAAAGATGAATCAAAATTTAAGATTTTTTGGGGCAGTTCTGTGCTAAGAGTTTTTGGGTTTCCCGATGCTGTGATCTTTGCTTCTTTTTTCTCGATAATTGCTTCTTTGACTGGGGGAATATCCACCGCGGTCATAACTTTATTTTCGGGAGTTATTGGTGGGGTTGGTGCGGTTTCTGGTGGTGGTTGTATCCTGGCCGCTGGGGATGGGGAAACTTCCGCAGCCATGGCAGCAGTGGCGGAACCTACCTGTAAATGAACTTTAATCCGGCGCTGAAAAACAGCCTCGAAAGCTGACTCAATATTAGTCAAGCGTAGCCGGGCCATTTTTAATAATTGTTCCGAAGATATACTTAAATAAGCGCTCGATTCTTCCATATTAAAAAGACTGCCGTGCTGACGCAAGAGAGTGCGAGTAGTGGGGGGTTCCATTACTTCTAAAACCCGCTGCCAAATTTGTTCATGATTGTCATCACTGGCAACAGTTTTAACCTCAGTTTTCGGCACTGCGACGCTAGTTGTCGGGGTGATAACCGCCGGTTTGATCGGTTGATTAACCGGTGCCGGTGCTGTGATCACTTCCGGGGGCCTTTCGGTGCTGGTTTGGGGACGGGAAGGCGCTGCCGTGGCAACTAGAGGAATCACCTGTGCTTGCGGTAACAGTCCTAAGAGAGTGACTTCTAACCAGAGACGGGGTTGAGTGGTGTTTTTTAGTTGCGTTTCGCTGTCTTTAAGAAGTTGTTGACCGCGGAGAATTTCCTCTAAAGACCAAGTACGCGCTTCCGTACACAATTCCTGCCAAGTGGGAGCAGTGACAGCGACCATTTCTGGACGATTAGGGGCGGTTTTGGCTAAAAGTAGGTTTAAATAGAATCCCGCTAGATTTTGCAAGACGATTAAAGGTTCCTTACCGCGATTCATCAGATGGCGACATTGTTCGATAACTTGATCGGGAATATTGCCATGAATGACTTTAAGTAGGGTTAAGAGGTCTCTTTCGGGGACTGCACCGACCAAATCCCAGACTCGCTCGGCCGTAATCGTTCCTGCGAGTAAACTTAATTGATCGAGGAGACTTTCCGCATCCCGTAAACCACCGTTAGCGATCTGAGCCACCAAGGTTAATGCTTCTAGGTTAATATCGATCGCTTCTATTTGGGCGATTTTTTGTAGGTGTGCCACCATCGCATCGAGAGGAATACGGCGATAATCAAAGCGTTGACAACGGGAGATGATGGTAGGCAAGACACGCTGAGGATCGGTGGTAGCAAGCACAAAAATCACTCGATCCGGCGGTTCTTCCAGAGTTTTCAGCAAGGCATTAAAGGCCGCCGTACTGAGCATATGGCAGTTATGAACTAATAACCCATTGGCAACAAAATTATGATTGTCCTCCACTTCTAGGTCATAGACGCTTTCTGTGTCACCTTCTTGAATCCCTATCACTTCCTCGAAATTTGTCAGCCATTGAGGGGATTTTATGATACTAGGCCTGTATTGCACCGCAGCCACATTCACAGGGGATAGGATATGATCGCCGATTTTGAGATTTTTTGCTTGTATCCATGCTTTTTCTGTTCTAATCAAATGATTACCAGTGCAATTAATCGTCCGATTTCTGGTTTGAATGGTTAAAGTTGCTTTTACGCCTCGGTTTAGCCATCGCAGGACTTTTTTATATTCCCACTCTCCGCTGCTCTCGTTGTAACTGAGAACTCGTTTTCCGAGAATCTCAGGATGATTAATGGGGATTAATCCCGTTTCGGTGAAAACAAGGCTATCCCCAGTCAGGCATTCATCGATGACATAGACTTTATAACGACATTGGACGGGGGCAAATTGCGATCGCTCGATAATTTCCCGAATGTTATCCACACCGGTATTACTAGCGGCATCAATTTCGATCACGTCTAGGGCCGAACCATTGGCGATCGCTTGACAGACGGAACACTTACCGCAGGGAATCGGTGTCGGATGGTCACTAGACAGACAGTTGAGGGATTTGGCTAAAATTCGCGCCGAGGAGGTTTTCCCCGTGCCTCTGGGTCCAGTAAATAGGTATGCAGGAGCGATTCGCTCACTGATTAAGGCATTACTCAGGGTCGTGGCGATCGCTGATTGTCCCACCAAATCGGCAAAGGTTTGGGGACGATACTTATGATGTAGAGGTTCGTAGGTCATGACTGGCTGAAAACTTTTTCCGCACCCTAGAGACTACTATTATCCTATGCCGATTCTTTTTCAACACGAGAACAAGTGTATGCTTTTTAAGCTGTTAACTATTGAAATTGCTTGTTGAGATCAGGCAACAGTATAAAACCCCACACCCCACACCCCACACCCCACACCCCACACCCATCAGCAAATTTTATCTAGCCAGTTGTAATGCGCGATTTGCATCATAAAAATGGCAATTTGGCCAAGGCTTCTAATAAATTGTATTAATAACTACAATTTGGCCGAGAAAACCTGACGACTATCTTAGTATGCCTAAAGACAGCGCCACCAATCAGACCAACTGCTTATGACTGAATCTACAAAAACCCAATGTCCTTACTGTGGAGTAGGTTGTGGTTTGACAGTCACCCCCCCCGCGTCGGCCGGACAAGCATGGAAAGTCTTCGGGGACAAGTCCCACCCCTCCAGTCAAGGTATGGTCTGTGTTAAAGGGGCTACCGTAGCGGAATCAATCGATAAAAATCGCCTCAAAACCCCGATGATTCGCGATTCTCTCCAAGAGCAATTCCGTCCTTGTACCTGGGAAGAAGCCCTCGATCGCATCGTTAACCGTATCCAAACTCTAATCGCTCAGGGGGAAAAGGAAAGTATCTGTCTATACGGTTCGGGACAATTTCACACCGAAGATTACTACATCGCCCAAAAACTGGTCAAGGGCTGTCTGGGAGTCAATAACTTTGATGCTAATTCCCGTCTCTGTATGTCTTCGGCCGTGGCCGCTTACCTGAACAGTTTCGGCTCCGACGGTCCCCCCTGCTGTTACGATGACCTAGAATTAACCGATTGTGCCTTTCTGGTGGGGACAAATACGGCCGAATGTCACCCCATCATCTTTAACCGTCTGCACAAGTATCTCAAAGGTAACAAAGAAGCGAAATTAATCGTCGTTGATCCCCGCAGGACAAAAACCGCCGAGGCCGCTAATCTCCACCTAGCCATTAACCCGGGGACCGATATTGACCTATTTAACGGTATTGCTCACCTGTTAATGAATTGGGGTGCGATCGATACCTATTTTATCGATAAATGTACCCGGGATTTCGGCAAATACGCCGAAATTATCGGCCATTATCCCCCCGAAATAGTCGCCCCTAAATGCGGCATCCCCATCGAGGATTTAGAAAAGGCTGCCCGCTACTGGGCCGAATCGAAAAGAGTGCTTTCCCTCTGGTCGATGGGTATCAATCAATCTAGGGAAGGCACGGCCAAAGCCCGCACTTTAATCAATTTACACCTAATGACGGCTAATATCGGTAGGCCGGGGGCCGGTCCTTTTTCCCTAACCGGACAACCCAACGCCATGGGGGGACGGGAAGCCGGCGGCCTCTGCCATCTTCTCCCCGGTTATCGTTCCGTCAAAAATCCCCAACACCGGGCCGAAGTGGAACAAGCTTGGGGTTTACCCGCCGGTCGGATTTCTCCCGTCCCCGGTCGCGATGCTTGGAGTATGATTACTGGTTTGGAGACGGGAGATGTCAAACTTCTCTGGATTGCCGCCACTAATCCGGCCGTTAGTATGCCTGATCTAGAACGTACCAAGGCGGCCCTGTTAAAATCACCTTTTACTATCCATCAGGATGCCTACTATCCCACGGAAACCAGCGCCTATGCCCATTTATTACTGCCAGCGGCCCAATGGGGCGAAAAAACGGGAACAATGACCAATTCTGAGCGCATGGTGACGTTAAATAAGGCTTTTCGCCCTCCCGTGGGACAAGCTCGGGCCGACTGGCAAATTTTTGCCGAAGTCGGTCGCCGTTTGGGTTTTGAGGCACAATTTAATTTTCAGGATTCGGCCGAGGTATATTCCGAGTTTGCCGGCTTGACATATAAACGTCCTTGTGATATGACAGGGATTAATTATGATCGCCTGGCCGAGACTCCCCGACCGTGGCCCGATTCCATCGATGAAATTTCCGCCCCTAAAACCGCTAATTCCGGGGAATTACTAGGTAATTTAGTTAAAGATGACGATAAAAGCCAAAAAACAGCCGCAAAACGCCTTTATACCGATGGTAAATTTAATACTGCCGATGGACGTGCTGTTTTCGCAGCTTACCACAGTAAAGGTCTAGCGGAACCCCCGGACGATGATTATCCCCTAGTGTTGACCGTGGGGCGTTTGTACGGTCACTGGCACACCCAAACCCGCACCGGCCGCATCGAGAAAATTGTCAAAATGCACCCCGCACCTTTTCTGGAAATTCATCCCCAAGATGCAGCAAAATTGGGCATAGAAGCTGGGGAATGGGTGGAGGTGCGTTCTCGTCGCGGTTCTGCCCGTTTTCCCGCTTTAATTACCAAAGCAATTGCTCCTAATTGTGTCTTTGTGCCGATGCACTGGGGGGCCCTATGGGCAGAAAATTCTGAGGCCAATAGTCTCACCCATCCGGCCGCTTGTCCGATTTCCCTGCAGCCGGAATTAAAAGCTTGTGCCGTCAAATTAATCCCGATCAAGTCTTTAGTTAATGCCGAATTATCGAAAATTTGGGTTTAAAACCCCGCCCCTTTTAGCTGACAGGTGTAGGTATTTTACAACTAAGAGGAAGGGGAGTAGTAAAAAGCATCAACGGGGGTGGGAGGGAAAGAACTCCAGCGATGAAGTTGAATCGGTGGTGATTCGGTAGTAGTGATGGCGGCTTAATCCTTTGCTTTGCTGTGCATTGTAGTCATGGATAAAATACCAAAGGTTTCCCCAACGTGATTCTCCATTTTTTTAGAGAAAGATAGACTCTCTCTCACCAGCCGAGAAATCCTTTGTCGAAAGGTATTATTCAGCAAGCCCTAAATAGCAACCAATAATTTCCCTTGTTTTTCTATCAATTAACCGCCAAATATAAACCTTTATCGTCTTAGAAAAAACCAAAGACCACATCTCATCACATTCTATAACCAATTTACTTTTTGGTTTGTCCGAAACCTTTATTTGACGGGGGACAGCCGCCAGTTTATTGTTGACATAGTTTTGTTACCATGACCAACTTACCCCTGTTACTCTAGCAATTCCTCGTCAGAAAATTCGTTCGAGCAAGAGTTTATCAATTAATTGTTTGGTTTCGTCAGAGACGGTTTTATTAGTGGGATTGATCACAAACGGTTGACCACATTCTT
>NZ_JAPZQM010000398.1:0-15303 GCF_027530565.1 Microcystis sp. LE19-10.1B
ATCCTTATCTGGTAAGAGACTTAATTGATTAGTTGGCTCTAGAGCAAAAACAATTGACAAAAATCGCTAAGTGCCTTTCTCTATAAGGGTTCCATCCCTTATAACCCCCGTCCATTGCATAACACAAACCGAAGAGCCGAAAATCTACGGTTTCACCGATAGGTTATTGCCCGAATGCTTCGCCCCTACAGGACACGGGCCGATGAAGACGCAAGGTTTTGAACGAAGATTCTCTCAAAATCTTGCACCTGTGAGAGCAAAACAGAACCCTAAAACCCTTACCTCGTCTATATTTCACATTTATTCAGCAAGCCCTATATAAATCCCTCGGATAGGTGAAACTGTTTCTATGAATAGTGAAATTTGATACAGTCAACCAATTTTTTACACTTCCGTTTTTTTGGCAAGTTTTGGCGGAATTTGCGCGGCTGTTAAGGTGACAATTTGGCCATCTTTGAAAATGCTGATAGACTCTCCTAAGAGGCGGTGTCTCTCAATTGCTTCTGCGATTGCGACTCTAACACCTGTATCGATTCGTTCCGATAATTTATCAGGAATTGGCTCAGTCATGGGCTGCCTCGGTTATTTGTTGCCAGATAGAGGAGTCATAGATAATGACTTGTTGATTGAAGGGACGTTCAGCAACTAAGTGCGGCTCATCCCCAGAATTATTATAGATAACCCAAGTATGGCATAAAGGTAAATACAACTGCATGAGGTTATTACGTCCCCGCTCATAACGACGACGAACCACATCTTCAGGAATATTATGACCGCCACTGGCTACCCTTCTGTGAACTCTCTCTAAAGCTAATTGTGGACTTTGTAGCCAAAAATAAATAAGATTGAGCCTATAGCCAGAACTGCGACAGTCTCTCAAAAAACGGGCAAAATGTCGGGCTGCCAGGGTGCTTTCAAAGGCAAAATCTATTCCTTGGCACTTCAGTGTTACCAGCCTTTCTAACATCAACCGTCCTGCTTGGATAGCAACCGACTCAGGATTAAAAGGTGAGAGTCTGGCGGCAATTTCATCGGCGTTAACGTACTCGATAACGCCTAAAAAGTTGGGTAAAATTTTTTTAGCGACGGTGGTTTTCCCGGAACCATTGGGGCCACCAATTAGATAAACGTCAGACATGAGGGAAAAGCTCGTCCTCCAGATTATTTTGAGATAACCTCGAACTAAGTACCAGTGGTACCAGTTTACCAGAAGTGGCTACTCTCCTAGATGATGGTAATCTGAGAACATTTGGCGATGACGGTTGCCAAGAGGTTTTCACTAATCTCGATCGAATTCGTTACCCTGAAAAATCCTGTATTTTTTAACAAGTCAGACTAAATCTTTCAAGGAGGACTTGAAAAATTGCCTTGGCATAAGTTGCTATTTGAGAGATAAAAATATAGAAGCAGCTGATTATTTACTAACCTACTTTTTTTAATTTTTAACGGGTTAGGACTGAGATATACTGAGATTGTTGCTTATAGATCACTACTATGGGACGTTTAGCGCTGATCAGCGTCACTGACAAAACCGGAATAGTTGACTTTGCCCGTCAGCTAACAGAAGAATTTGATTTTGAAATTATTAGCAGTGGAGGAACCGCCAAAACGCTCCAATCGGAGGGAATTCCCGTGATTAAAGTGGGAGAATATACAGGATCTCCTGAAATCTTGGGCGGAAGGGTGAAAACTCTCCATCCTCGCATCCATGGCGGTATTTTGGCTAGACGGGATTGGCAGTCAGATTTAGCGGAAATGGAGGCTAATCAAATTCGTCCTTTTGATTTGGTGGTGGTTAATCTCTATCCCTTTGAACAGACGATCGCTAATCCTGATGTTACCACCGCTCAGGCGATCGAACAAATCGATATCGGTGGTCCGGCGATGTTACGCGCCTCAGCTAAAAATTTCGCCCATTTGACTGTCATCAGTAACCCGAAGTATTACGAGCAGTATTTAAGCCAATTACGGCAAAATAACGGCGAAATCTCCCTGGAATTCCGTCAAAAAATGGCGGGGGAAAC
Source organism: Microcystis sp. LE19-10.1B (assembly GCF_027530565.1). NCBI lineage: Bacteria > Bacillati > Cyanobacteriota > Cyanophyceae > Chroococcales > Microcystaceae > Microcystis > Microcystis sp. LE19-10.1B. Next base: position 2,025 of record NZ_JAPZQM010000398.1, read on the forward strand.
CTTCGCTTTAACCAATGCCTACGATGGTGCGATCGCTGCCTATTTCGCCAGCTTAAACGGGGAAACGACTCGCTTTAATTTGGCGGGAAATGCCCTGCAAACCCTGCGTTACGGCGAAAATCCCCACCAAAGTGCCACTTGGTACGGCAGCGGTACAATGGCTCAAGGTTGGGGAAAAGCGACCTTATTACAGGGAAAAGAACTAAGTTATAACAATTTAGTCGATTTAGAAGCAGCCCGCCGTTTAATCGCCGAATTCGGCAGGGAAGAACCGGCTGCCGCTATCTTGAAACACACTAATCCCTGTGGGGTGGCGATCGGTGGTAGTTTAGTGGAAGCTTATACTAAAGCTTTTAACGCCGATGCTATCTCGGCTTTTGGGGGTATTGTTGCCCTAAATCAAGCCATAGACGAAGCAACCGCTAAAGAATTAACGAAAACCTTCCTAGAATGCGTGGTTGCCCCCGATTGTAGCCCCGAAGCCCGGGATATCCTTGCTAAAAAGTCAAAAGTGCGGATTTTATTGCTGCCGGACTTAACCACGGGAGAAAAACAAACAGTAAAAGTTATCGCTGGCGGTTTTCTAGTACAAGCGGCCGATGACGTGGTAGAAACCCCGGATGAGTGGCGAGTGGTGACAGAAAAACAACCTACCCCCGCACAATTAGCGGAATTGCTGTTTGCTTGGAAGGTATCTAAGCACGTTAAATCTAACGCTATTGTAGTGACAAAAAATCAAACTACTTTAGGCGTTGGTGCGGGGCAAATGAATCGCGTTGGTTCGGTGAAAATTGCCCTTGAACAAGCAGCAGAAGCGGCTAAAGGTGGCTATTTAGCTAGTGATGGTTTTTTCCCCTTTGATGATTCTGTTCGCACGGCAGCCCAGTTTGGTATCGAGGCAATTGTTCAACCCGGAGGTTCTTTAAAAGATCAGGATTCGATTAATGCCGCTAATGAGTTAGGTTTAATTATGGTCTTAACAGGCATTCGTCATTTCTTGCATTAATACAAAGTTAGGGTGTGTTATTGCTTAAATTAACGCACCCCAACCAGTTATTAATTATCGGTTAATTTCCCCTATTCAATGGTCTTAAATTCGCCAAAAGCGCGAGGATGGTCAGCTTTTTGGGAACTAAGAAAATAGCACTATGTCTGGCTATTTATTCAGGTCATTTCCTCAAATACTTTGGACAAAAATTGACCAGACTTGGCGATCAATGTTTCCTCTCCAACTATTAAGAGTGTCAAAATAATAGTGAAGTTTTGTGACAAAGTGCAGTCAGATCTAAGAGTCTTTGCTAGAATCCTAGAAAGCTTCTGTGATCAGTCTCCTTAAAGTAGATTGTTTGCAGTAAACTAATCTGGCTAACACGCTTTTGGGCGTAATATAGGGAAAGTGCGATCGCCGAGCTTGTAGGGTGCGTTCCCTAATCTGGATCCTACTGCTCCACCGATCGATTTTTGGGAACGCACCATGCCCATAGATTGAAGTTGTGAGTTTAAGTGTGATGCCGAAGGCACTACGCCATTGCCGTATGTAGCTTAAAGCTTGAGAGCCAACTAACAAAAATATGCCCAGAGGTGGGTTAGTCATCTATCGGATTAAAATGTAAAGAGAATAATCACCTATACTTCAATCTAATATCCATCCTATGCAAATTACCCTCAACCTTGATGAATCGCTTCTCAAGGAAGCCTTTCAACTGACTAACCTCACCACCCAAGAGGAACTAATGAATCTTGCTCTACAAGAATTCGTAAGATCCCGTCGTAAGAAAAACCTTCTCGACCTTGCCGGACAAATTCAATTTGCTCCAGATTTTGATTATAAAGCCCTACGTGAAACTCGTCATGTTGCTGATTGACACATCTGTGTGGATCAGCGTCTTCCGCGATCGCAGTGGTCAAGTTCGCCAGCAACTGGAAACGTTAATTGCAAATCGTGAGATTTTACTCACCCGCTTTACCCAGCTTGAACTGCTTCAAGGGAGCTTAAACGAGCAAGAGTGGACAATCCTCTCTACTTACCTCGAAGTGCAGGATTATGTTGAACTCAGGCCTTCTTCCTGGCAAGCGGCTGCACGTATTTACTATGATCTGCGTCGTCAAGGATTGACTGTTCGCAGCCCAATTGATTGCTGTATTGCTCAAGCGGCACTGGAAAATGATCTGCTTCTGATTCACAACGACCGTGATTTTGAAACCATTGCTCAAGTGCGATCTCTTCAAAATCTCCGTTTTCAGCCCTAGGGTGCGTTCCCTAATGGGGGTCCTACTGCTCCACCGATCGATTTTTGGGAACGCACCATGCCCATTGATTGAAGCTGTGAGTTTAGTTGCGATGCCGAAGGCACTGGTTGGTCTATCGGCGCGTTACGAGGGCAAGCTTAATCGTAATCAAATTCAGAATGGTACAGTCACACGAAGGTGGCATTGGAACAGTGGAAGAATGCAAACTAAAACCTGGGCTTGGAGCGCAAATTGGTGAAACTATCTTCATTACAGTCCCATTAAGATTCTCAGTCTGTCTTCAACCAATGCCAGGGTTTCTGAGGATACAGTTCCCCATCGCTTCTCAAGTCGTTCTACTGAGATTGATCTTACGTCCTCGCACTTGATAAAACTTGGCATTTTCACTCCTCCCTCTGGGGGTTCCACTTTTAGGTGAAAAGGGATTCCTTTGTCTTTAGAAGTTACTGGCAAAACAACAACTAAGCCAGATGCACCCTGATTAAACAGGTCTGCTGAAATCACTAAACATGGACGCTTACCAGCCTGTTCATGCCCCCTTACTGGATTAAGGTCTGCTAGCCATATTTCTCCTCTGGTAATTTCTGCCACTACCCTTCTACTCCATCAGCGAGAGTTTGCTCCCATGTCTGCCTTTCAGAAATTTCCTCTTGCCATAAAGTCTCATTCTTCCTTAAGGCGGCGAAGGCTTCATTCGCTTGAACTAGAAAAACATATCTGCGATAATTTTCGATGGCTTTGTCTAATACTGTTGGGAGAGTATCCCCAGAGGAGTCAACGAGTGCTAACAGCGTTTTGTGAGCAGCCTCACTAATGCTAATTTTTAATTCAGGCATACTTTTCTCTCGTAGCTTGTGTAGGGCTATTGTAGCCAATTGTGTAAGGACTAACAACCTGGTTGGAACTGATTATTTATTCTCCCTTTTGCCTTTTTCCTCTCCTGATATGTAGCCTATACTCAACGGATTTAGTATTAGATAACACCTGTGAATAACGGAGTCGGAGAAGAATTTTTTTTGCCCAATGTTGAAACACTTTCAATTGATGGCGTTTGCTGGGTAAACGCAGTATATAGACAAATCGACGCATTATATCGGCTAATCTACCACTAATATTAAGGCCAAAACTGGAGACAAGGGCTGATTGTTTACCCAAGGTTAACATATCACCTAAATGGAGATAATAATAGGGTTTGAGCGATTTTTTTCTGATCACTGCCGAGATATTTTTGGCTACTACACTGGCTGCTTGATAGGCTGCCTGTGCTGTGGCAGGAATTACCTGTTTATTAGGATAAATTTCGGCTAGATCCCCAAGGGCAAAAACTTCGGGATAGTCGATTAATTGTAAACTGGAACGGGTTAATAATTTGCCTTGTGCTGTTTTCTGACAATCTAAATTATTGATCCAATCTTGTGCTTGGGTTCCTGCTGTCCACAATAATAAATCAATGGGGATAACTTCATTTGTATTATCTTTAAATACGGTTATGGAATTAGCGGTAACTTCCTTTAATCCCGTGTTTAAATAGAGACTAACATTCTTGGCTAAAAGGGAACGATAGGAAGCAATACGCACCGATTTAGGGAAGTTTTGCAGTATTTCCTCGTTCCTTTCCACTAGATGAACTTGGCCTTTTTTTCCTAAGCGATCAGCTACCTTACAGGCTAATTCTACCCCATTGGGACCGCCGCCAATAATTGCTAAATTAATTGAGGATTTTCCTTGAGTTTCTAATTCATGAATTGCCGTTTGTAATTTTTCCACATCCTCTAAACTCCGAAAAGTCAGCCCATAATCGGCTAACCCCGGTATAGCCGGCCAACGATTCCGCACTCCCACCGCTAAAACGAGGTAATCATAATCTATAACTTCCTCATTTTCTAAATATACTCGATGATTGTTTAAGTCAATATTACTGGCTTTTTGAGTTTTTAAATTAACCTTAGTTCCTGTTAATAATTGACGGTAGGAGGGGGCAATTTCCCAGCGTTGCAATTCTCCTGTAATTAGTTCATAGAGAAGGGGAGTAAAGAGAAAATGGTCTTTCGGTTCGACTAAAGTTATTTGCCATTGACATGATTTTACTGCTGTTAATCGACTCAGATCGAGTGCCGTGTATAACCCGCCAAAACCACCTCCCAGAATGCAAATCTTAGTTATAGGTTTATTCATGGATTTTTATTCTCAGTTGTGTTTAAGATGGGTTTCAGTTCCGAAACTAATTGTTCTGAACGAATAATTCTCGCCGGGGGCAAAAGATGATAGTGAGTGTCAGCAAAAATAGTAGAATCGGTCTTAATATTCAAGTCTTTTGGGTCATAAATTGTTGGCACAACCCGACTTAATTCTTCGGCAGATTTGCGAATATTAGCAACGGTTTTACCATCATTTTTGGCATAAACCCAGGGCAAAGAAACCACTAAAGTCGCCCCTTTTGCTTCTAAATCTTTCTTGAGTTTTTCAATAGCTTTAATCGAGTGAGGAGAAGCAGCAGTATCAAAGGTCATTTGCCACCATTTCCCCGTTCTTTCCTTAACTATAGTCGGATCACCTGTATTAGTCATTGGATCGGAAAGATAACCCGTCATTCTGCCTTTGGTGAATAAATCAACCGTGGATTTAGTAACTGGACGCATCCCCGGAATACCTAATAACCAAGTATCCTCGATCATGGTTTTTAAAGGTATCCCACCTAACCCTGGTTTGCCAATAGCGACGCTAAAAGGAGCCGATCCCCAAAGTCCTTCGCCGCGATTAAAACCGTCCTCATCCATGAGCATGAGATATTCGGGAATCAGCAGAATTACGTCTCCTTGGCGCGCTTTTTCGAGAATCATAGCGGCAATGACATTTAAGCCGATATCCCCCTGTAAACCGAAGTTAACCACGGGAATTCCCAATTCTTTGGCCATTAATTCCGAATTTATGCTATAATGCGCCCCCGATCCCGCCGTGACGATTAAACGCCGCGGTCCTTCGACCTTGGCTGCGATCGCTGATTTTTCCTCGTACATCATCCGCAACCAGCTTAATTCGCCGCCGTAGATGACATTATAAACAAAGCCGAGGGACCAAGCGACTCCCAGAGAGGCTAACCAGGGGAAAGGGTTAAAGGATTTAGTATTCATCAGAATTCAAAGTAAATAAAGTCACCGGTATTAGTGGAAGCTAGGAGAATAGTTAAACCTAGCAATATTTTAGACAGCCAAGGTGATAACAATAGTTCATATTCAAACTTTTTCTGAGCAATAGCCAAATGTTCGAGGATTAAAACAATGATACCAAGAACTAAAGCAACGCTTAAAACTGCTCCTTGATTGAGAGTATAGGAACTAAAAATTTCCCCGATATTAGCTAAGGAATAATTGAAAGGATTGGCAATAACCAGCATTTTGCCGATTAATCTTCTGGTGTTAATCTCCATGAAAAAGAGACAACCAAAAATGACCGCCAATTGCGTTAAAGCCCAGGAGACAATTTGCGGCTGAGAAACGTATTTTCCGACGAAAGCATAGAAAGGTCGGCCCAGATAACGCAGTAATAATAATAATGCCCCGTGATAGGCACCCCAAAAGATAAAATTCCAAGCTGCACCGTGCCAGAAACCTGAAAGAGTAAAGGTAATGAATAGATAAAAAGGCGCCCAATTTTTATTGGAACCCATCAGGGGTAAAAATACATAATCCCGAAACCAAGTGCTAAGGGTAATATGCCAACGTCGCCAAAATTCGTTAATACTTTGGGATGTATAGGGGGCTAAAAAGTTTAATTCTAATCTAACCCCGACAAAATAGGCTAAACCAACAGCAATAAAGCTATAACCACCGAAGTCAAAATAGATTCTCAGGGTGAATAAAAAGGCCTCAAACCAGATATACCAAGCATTATCGATCATCTTATCTAATTCGATGTAGGGCGCAATGTTATCGGCGAGGACAAATTTCATAAATAAACCGAGGGAAAGCCAACGCAAACCCTTCTCGAAGTTTTCTCCTGTAAATTTGAGGCGAAATCCCTCCATTTGTGGTAATAAATCCCGGCGACGCTCGATCGGACCTGCGACAATTTGGGGGAAAAAGGAGATAAAATTGACATAATCGAGGACGGCTAGGGGTTTCTTTTTCTTTTCCCGTAGGGAGTCCACCACGAAAGCCACCATCTGGAAGGTATAGAAGGATACCCCCGGTGGTATTTGGCTAGGCACGGGAATTGGGGAAAGTTCCTTCCAGTTAGGGGGGAGAGAAACGAATAATCCGATGATTTCCTCGACAAAAAAGCCGAAATACTTGAAGTAGGCGAGGACGAGAATATCGATGACGATAACGATAGTGGCTAGGAGATTCGCTTTCCAGCCGCTCATTTTCAGCACTAGCCAGACCATAATGTAGTTAAAGGCTAGGGAGACGATGAAAACGAGGAAACTGGTGCGACTGGCGTAATAAAACAGGATTAGGGACAGCGCCGCCAATCCGACTCCATCAAAAACACCTCGCCAGAGATTGAAGGACTTCGCCAGGTAGCGCGCCGTTAGGAAAGGAACGCTAAAAAGGATTAATATCCACCAAAATATAAAATCAGAGTAATTCAAGGCGTGTTAACTCCTGATGGTCTGTGTTACCTTGTTTGAGATGGGTTTCCTGACTTCTGATGCTCAGAGACGAGGGATTTTCTTGACAAGCCTATCAAACTTTGTCAGACTTGTCCATAAAATTACCTTCATCCATCCTAAAAAATCGAGGCTAGACAAGCAATGCTTTATCAAAAACTGTTAGATGCACATAAACGCTATCGACAATTTAAGACTTATCCCCATATTGCCGATCAATATTGGTCTAGTCAGTTGGCAGAGCATAATATTAATCCTAATTATGTGGAATATGATGCTAAATCTGGTCAACTTTTTTACAAACCCTTAGGGATCAGTTTAAGCAAAAATAAGCAGGATTTCCTCTTGGGTAGCAAAGTTTTTAACAAAGCTAACGCACTAAAAGCTCTGGCCGATTGTAAATTTTATATCGATGGGCAACAGGAATTAATTATCGATATCGATGGAGTTAAGTTAATTATCGAGACGGGACAGGATTTAGATATCGCCCATGAAATTTTCCTTTTAGGTGTATATAATTTCCTCTATGACAAGCCCTGTGTAGCGATCGATATTGGTATGAATACGGGTTTTGCTAGTCTCTTTTTTGCCAATCGAGCTAATGTGAAAGCTGTCTATAGTTACGAACCTTTTAAGGCTACCTACGACCAAGCTTTAAGAAATTTTGCCCTCAATCCTAATCTAGCGGAGAAGATTAAAGCTTTTGATTATGGAGTCGGCGCTCGGGATGAAATTATTCAAGTCGAATACGATTACACCGTGAAAGGTAGTGTTGGTATTTCTGGTATTGACAACCAATTAAAACCTTTTGCCTCGAAACAAACAGCTACAGCCGATTTAATTCTTAAACCTTTCACCGATGTGTTTAAAGGTATTACCTCTGATTATCCCGACATCGATATAGTTGCCAAGATTGATTGTGAAGGTTCCGAATACGAAATCCTCGATTCTTTAGCGGCAACTGGTCAATTGGGACAGATTAAAATTATCATGATGGAATGGCATAAAAAGGGTCCAGATGCTTTAGTTAAGCATCTGCAAGAATTCGGTTTTATCATCTTTTCCAGGATGCCTCGCAGTAAAAATGTGGGTACTTTGTACGCAATTAAACCCTAAAGTACAGAAGTGAGGTGATGGGGAGATAGGGAAATGGGGAAATGGGGAAATTTTAACTAATACCCCAAAACCCCAATACCTTCTAACTGATAACTGATAACTGCTTTACTGTGCTTGACAATAGGTATTAAAAGCTTCGCCAGTTTCTTTTTCTAATTGGCCGGCTTTTCTTACCTTTTCCTGTGCTAATTTTGCCCCGTTTTTATTGCGAGTTTCGATAACTTGAATTATTTCACGAGTGGCAGTGGCATAATCTTCGTAAACTTGAGCGAAGGCGATTTTATATTTCTCTAGTTCGGTATCCTTCACTTCTAATTTTTTCATATTTTCTGCGGCCTGTTCGATTTTATCGGCGGCTAATAGCCAACTTTTTTGGTCAATTTCTATCCCTTGAGCGTTGGTTAAGGATTTGGTTTCTTGGGCCACTTCGTTGGCAATCCGATAGATTTTTTGACATTGAAACTGTTTACTATCAGCACAACTTGCTAAAAAAGTCAAGCCTATAAATATTAAGATTATTTTGTTATTCATAGCATTGTATTCGAGAGAATTCTGGAGAAGCTTATAGCGGTAAACTATCAGCCTCTAAGTAGGGAGGCACAATTATTTGTAGGATGGGTTAGCGGTAGCGTAACATCAGCGGGCGTTGGGTTTCATGCTTCAACCCAACCTACGTTCTATCGGCACCCCCCTTATCAAGGGGGGCAGGGGGGATCAAAGACAAAATCTATCTTCAATTTAATTGAAACCACTTACTTAGAACTGTTCAATCTTATAAGATTAAAGTTTAGCACTCGATCGCTGTTAAGCGTGTCTTTTTTGATGCCAATTCCAGGCGTGTTCAACTATTACCTTGAGATCGGCATATTGGGGATGCCAACCGAGAACCTGTTTAGCTTTATCGCTACTGCCGATTAAAATGGGGGCATCACCTGATCTTCTGGGACTTTCGATGACGGGAATATCTAAACCAGTTACCGCTTGCGCTGTTTCAATCACTTCACGCACGGAAAAACCGTTACCATTGCCCAAATTAAACACATTACTTTCGCCCCCATTTAAGAGATATTCTAAGCCTAAAACGTGAGCCTGTGCCAAATCATTAACATGGATATAATCGCGAACAGCAGTACCATCGGGAGTATCATAATCCGTGCCGAAAATTGACAGGGAATCCCGTTTTTTCAGGGCAGTTAATAAAGCCAGGGGAATTAAATGGGTTTCCGGTTGGTGATCTTCCCCTAATAAACCACTGGGGTCGGCTCCTGAAGCATTAAAATAACGGAAAGCCACCGATTTTAAACCGTAGGCCGGATCAAAATCCCGAAGAATTTGTTCCACCATTTCCTTACTGGCAGCGTAGGGACTGAGGGGATGATGGGGATGATTTTCCGTCATCGGAATTTCTTTCGGCATTCCATAAATAGCACAGGTAGAAGAAAAAACAAATTTCTTCACATCGGCGGCGATCATCGCTTGCAAAAGAGTCAGACTACCACTAACATTATTTTGATAGTAAATAGCCGGTTCTTGTACCGATTCCCCCACGGCAATAAAAGCGGCAAAGTGCATGACGGCGGCAATATCACGACTGGCAAATAAATTATCCAGCAGCGATCGATCCCTAGTATCACCGACAATTAACTCAACTTTTAATATATCCTTAACGATTTCGGCGTGACCGTAGGATAAATTATCGAGTACGATGACGGGATAACCGGCATTTTTGAGCGCTAGAACCGCATGGGAACCAATATAACCCGCACCGCCAGTAACGAGAATGGTAGGTTTAACTTGAGACACGCGATCATACCTATTTGAGATTGACTTGTCTATAACTTTATACCCTAATTTTGCTTTTAAGTAAGTGGTTATAATTAAATTGAAGATAGATTTTGTCTTTGATCCCCCCTGCCCCCCTTAATAAGGGGGGTGCCGATCCCCCCTGCCCCCCTTAATAAGGGGGGTGCCGATAGGCGCGGGGAGCTGACAATTTTTAACACCTACCTACTTAGTTGACCATCATGTTAAGTCCCCTCGACCTATCTCTTTCCCTTGACAAAGAAACTTATCAATCACAAATTAAAGATTTAATGGAACAACTGCGATCGCTACAGAAGTCCTGTTGGGAATGTAAATTACCCGTGGTGGTGGTTTTGGAAGGTTGGGCGGCGGCAGGGAAAGGAACTTTAGTCAAAAAAATGGTTAACTATATGGATCCTCGCGGTTTTACCGTCCATCCAATTTTAACCCCTTCCCCCCAAGAGGAAAGTTACCCGTTTTTGTGGCGATTTTGGCAAAAACTGCCAGCAAAAGGCAGTATCGGCATTTTTTATCACAGTTGGTACACCCATCTACTAGAGGATCGACTCTTAAATAAATTGCCCTCCTCCCAGATTCCCCTAGTCATGCGCGATATCAACACCTTTGAGCGACAATTATCTGATGATCGGGTCGCAATCGCTAAATTCTGGATTCACCTCAGTCAAAAGGAATTAAAGTCACGCATCAAAGAATACGCCGAAAATGAACTAGAATCTTGGCGCGTGCGTCCGGAAGATTGGCAACAGGCCAAACGTTATGATGAGTATGCCAGTTTAGCCGAGGAAATGATTACCTACACTAGCACGGGGGCCGCCCCTTGGACATTGGTGGAGGGCAACTGTCAACGTTGGGCCCGGGTAAAAGTTCTCTCCCAATTAGTCGGTACGATCGCTCAAGCTTTGGATCAGCGCCAATTACCGATCGAACCCCCTGTCAATCTACCACCCCAAGCCCAATTACTGCCCACGGAACCCGATTATCTGGGGAGAGTGGACTTAAGTGCCAAATTGGAAAAAGAAGACTATAAAATCCGTTTGCGTCAGGCACAGGTAGAATTAAGAAAACTGCAATTAGAGATTTTTCAGGCAAATATCCCCGTTTTAGTCCTCTTTGAAGGGTGGGATGCCGCCGGTAAGGGAGGGGCGATCAAACGCTTAACCGATACCCTCGATCCTCGCAGTTATCAAGTGATTGCCTTTGCTGCCCCGACGGAGGAAGAACACCGCTATCATTATCTCTGGCGCTTCTGGCGGAAATTACCCGCGGCCAAAACTATCGGTATATTCGATCGCAGTTGGTATGGACGGATTTTGGTGGAGAGAGTGGAAGGATTCGCTAAAGATATGGATTGGCGACGGGCATATCAAGAAATTAACGAATTTGAAGCCCAATTAACCCATTCAGGCTGTGTTTTAGTCAAATTCTGGTTACATATCAGCCCCGAAGAACAGTTAAATCGCTTCAACGAGCGCCAAAATAACCCCTATCGTCAACATAAACTCACCGATGAAGATTGGCGCAATCGGGAAAAACAGCCCCTCTACCATGTGGCAGTTAATCACATGGTAGCCCGCACTAGCACCCCCGTCGCCCCCTGGACGATTGTAGCGGCAAATGATAAGTATTTCGCCCGCGTTAAAGTCATAGAAACAGTAATTGCCGCTATTGAAACCGGTTTGAAACAACGGGGATAGGGGAGATAGGGGTATGGGGATTTTTTCGATTCAGTTGTACAATTTACCTTTGAGTAGGCACTAAACTAAACTGGTAACTTGAGGCAGATAATCACGGCCAAAAAATGCGTGCAAACGTTGACGCTCAGAAGTTAGAACGCCTAATGCAAATCTTAGGTAAAGAAGCTCAGGGTTCAGGCACTATCTACTTTACAGGTGGAGCGAGTGCCTTACTGGTGGGATGGCGCAATTCCACAGTCGATGTGGATATCCGTCTAGATCCCGAACCGCCGGGCATTTTTCAAGCGATCGCAAAGCTGAAAAAAGAATTGAACATCAACATTGAACTGGCATCTCCGCAGGATTTTCTGCCCCCTATTCCGGGATGGCGTGATCGAAGCGTATTCATTGGCAAACGAGGTCAAATCTCTTTCTATCACTATGATTTTACAGCCCAAGCTCTTTCTAAACTATCGAGAGGGTTTGACCGTGACTTGAAAGATATTGAAGCTATGTACGAACACAAATTATTCTCTTTGAATGAGCTAGGGGAATGCTTTGAAGCGATTGCACCGGAACTAATCCGATTCCCCTCCCTTAACCCTGATGTGCTGAGAAGCAGAGTCGAGAACTTTATTGAACGTTTTCAATGTCCACCAGAGGAGAAACAATCATGAATCTCAATGAGTTGCCAGGGGCCGAGATCATCTTACCCGGACTGAGGGATCTTCACAATGGTGAGTCCAATACCATTGGGGCGTTGCTAGTTGCGATCGCATCGACGCGCCTAACCGAAGTCGGTTTCGATATCCCTAAAAATCACCTAGCTTCAGAGCCTGAGCTAACCTTGTATGCCTATCTCCAAGAGGAACGGGATGATGCTTATTCTTACTATAATGCTTTGCTGAATCGCCTCAATAGCTTTTGCAATGCACTCGAACTCGCTTATAAAATATGATGACAATTTCCCCCAGTTTAATTTCTCCCGATCTCAGTTTGGCCGATATTCCCCTAGAGGAAACCCTCTCTTTAGGAGTGATGGCTTCTGGTAGTGGTTCCAATTTTGCTGTTTTGGCGGCAGCGATCGCAAAAAAACAGCTAAATGCCCGAATTCCTGTTCTCATCTACAATAATCCCGATGCCAAGGTAAAAGAAAGAGCCGATGACTACAATATCCCTGCGGTTTTCCTCGATCATCGTCAATTTAAACCCAGAGAAGAACTCGATCGGGCAATAGTAGAAACTTTCCAAGAATACGGCGTAAAATGGGTAATTATGGCGGGCTGGATGCGAATTGTCACCCCGGTTTTACTAGATGCTTTTCCCGATCGCGTGATCAATATCCATCCTAGTTTACTACCCAGTTTTAAAGGTGTGCGCGCCGTGGAACAAGCTTTAGCTGCGGGGGTAAAAGTGACCGGATGTACTGTGCATATCGCTCGCGCGGAGGTAGATAGTGGCCCAATTTTAATGCAAGCAGTGGTTCCCATTCTCCCGGATGATACCGCGGCCAGTCTCCACGAACGCATTCAAGTGCAAGAACATCGCATTTTCCCAGTAGCGATCGCTTTAGCGGCGAAATTGGGCCTATAGAGATAGATTTCTGGACTTTCTTGGCGAGAATACTGGCAAAAAAACGAAAATTCAACGCAAATCGTTAAATAAGTAGGGTCTGCTGAAAAAGTTTTTCCTAGGGGCAGGGTGTAGGGTGTGGGGTGTGGGGTGTGGGGTTTTACCGATTTTGAGGGGGTCAATTACCTAATTTTCAGGGAAAAAGTCCCTGAATTTCCCCCTGATCACTCCCATA
>NZ_JAPZQM010000464.1:0-6448 GCF_027530565.1 Microcystis sp. LE19-10.1B
AGTAAGCCAGACAGGAGCCAGAAAAAGATATTTATCAGAAAAGTCATGAGCAAGCTAGAGGTTTAAAGACTGAGCGGGTTCCAATTATTTTTATTAATAAATATTTTACACAATTCATACCAGGTAAGCAAGAGAGCTACGCCACTACTACCCAATCATTACCCGAGATCGCCTTGGATTAATTTTCTCCAAGTTAACCACCGCTAGGTCTTCTGAAAACTTTATGCTGTAAGCTTTTTTCGCCATGATAATAAGGTCGAGTTCAAAAATTTGAGCGAACGGTGAGTCTAGATTTAGTCTATCTGCTTTTGTCAAAAAACTCCAGTTCTCTAGCTGGTCGGGGTTTAGAACATTTTAAACCTCAAAGTGATCCCACTGTTGATCCCTTAGATTATGCCAATTTGCTATGTTCCTGTCAGGCAAATCTTAGGACTGGTGAACCTCGGCACTGTGGTAATCTAAAAGATAACTGGTTTGATGAAAATCTCTTAATCTCTCCACTCAATCCCGATTGTGAGTCTCACTTTGCTTTTAATGATGATGGTACAATTAAACCCGCACAAGAAGATGTTCAAACAGCAATTAATACTATCGAAAAGTTGGGATTAAACCTCAATAAACTCAAGGTACGGCTCTCTTATTTTTTGTGTGTTCAGTTTAACTTATATGGAAGCGATCAATCTTTGTGTCCTCTGTGTCTCTGTGGTTCCTTCCACTCGCTCGCCAGCAAGCGGTTCACAAAATTGGCCAGTTGTCAATTGGGATGCTCTCATACTAAATCCTGTTTAGAAGGTATAATCGTTATTGCAAGGATTCTCCAGGATCACCGCCTTCCAATACGGTTTTCCAACCGATCACCAGGAAAATGATTAAAGCAACTATCGCCATAAATAAGCCGATCGGAGTACCGATCAGATCCCGGGCGAATTGTAAACTATAGTTAGTTTTTAGATCGGCATTTCCATCCCAAACTACCGTTTTTTCCGCACCGAGAAATAACAAGTGAATCCCCCGAGAAAGAACGAACTCTCCCACGATAGTGAAGAGAATTAACTGTTTCAGTCTCACGGGTAACATGGCCAGATATTCGGTAACGATCAAGAGCAACAGAACCACAATAGGAGTCATACTCTCGCCGATAATTCCCCCGCAATGAAATCCGGGTTGCAGGAAACAAACTCCCAAAAAACCGATTACAAGTACCGATACTAAAAATGATCTGGGAAACAAAGGTTTACCCTGAACTTTTCCGAAAACTCGTTTCCCGAAAACCGTCAGAAGGACAGCGCTCAGGGTTATCGTTATAGAGCCAGCTAAAACACTAAAATACAAGCGAAACCATGAATTCCACAGCCGATAGCGTAAGGTGTAATACTCGCCACCCTCTCCGGGGCCTTTCTGGATTCGATCTTGAACCGCATCGGAAAGTTCGAGGGGATAAACGCTAGACCAGGCATTGTTTAAAGCATCGGAAATTCTAACGCTCGCAGTCGCACCCCCCGTCGTTCCCATTGCCGTCTGGAAGATAGAGGCGAGACCGAAGTGAGAGATTCCCCATAAATAAGCTAAACGGCTTTTACTTCGGATCACCGATATAGACTCCAAAAGGGTTATAGCTGTTGGATCATGCAGGTTAAGCGCCGTTTAGCTTACCAGGGAAGACACACGGCGATCATTAGGATTAACGGAAAAAATAACTGACGGACGACAAGAGCTAAATTTTTACGATTTACCCATAGATTATCGACGATCGGGGCGATAACATAGAGTATGGCGGAAGGATGACTGAGAAAGGCTAATCCCCAACTAACTCCACAGCCAATCCCGGAAAGGGAATAGACTCTTGTGCGGGGATTGTTTCTCAAGTCGAGATAGAAATATAGCGGTTCTCGCATCTGTGCGGCACACTTAAACCTTTGCTGATTAAGCTGTTCAGGATCGGGAATGTACCTCTTGTGAATCAGAAACGCTATATAGCGTTTTTCAGTCTGCTGAGGTACAAAAGTTATGGGTTTTAGGCACTCATGCAAGAGGCAAAAGGCAAAAGGGAAGAAAAATAGGTGTACCTCACTAGCTTAGGAAACGCTATAGATGCCAGTTAAGATATAGACCGTGGCCAATACCTTCGGCCACGGGTAGGTGATCATATTACTCAAATAGGGACTGAAAGCCACGGGGAAAAAGGCTAACGGAATTAACGACGGACGCAGAAAGAGGGGGATTAGGAGGGTCAGGAATACTCCTGGTAAAATCGCAGTAATTTGATAAACCGCAAATGAATTTTCTAAAAGTGCCAGATAATAACTAGAAAACAGATTGAATAAAGGAGTTCTAGAAGTAACATTATAAGTTCCAAAGTAAACCGTATCGGTTTTCTGAAGTCCCAAAAAAATTTGAGCGATATCGAAGTGCATCCACCAATCCCCGTAGTAAAATCCCCCACTGTAAAGCACGACGAAGAATTGCATCCCTAGCAGGACGAGCCAGAACAAGATCGCTAGGTATAGCCATCTATAGTTTTCTCTTTCTTCCGCTTGCCACAATTGTCGCGTCAGTAACCATAGAGAGATAATAAATAAACCAGCCGTCGCTAACAGGAAAAAAGTTCTTCCGGAAAAGCCACAAAGAAAATTAACGAAAGCGATCGCCGATTGTAAAGCCATTCCCGAAGCACCAGCAAGGGCCATACATTCCTTGACGGTAAAGCGCGAGATCGCTCTCAGGCTAACATAGCCGAGGGTGAAAGTTAGGGTTAGCGAGATCGCCCCGAAAAAAAACAACTGTAAAAAGCTTATATTCACGATTAACTATTTACCTGAATCTATTTTAGTGACCCCATCTTTTAATACTATCGAAAAGTTGGGATTAAACCTCAACCAAATCAAGGCACTTCGTAAGGCAGCCATCGAGCCTTTTTTGGATGAGGAGATAGATAATGCTCAATTAAAAGTTTTTGTCAATGGATATTTATGCTTAGATGCTCAACAAAGATACAGTCCTTTGGCTCTTCTGGTTTCTGTGTGGAAACGGGGTCTATACTGATAGTTTCTTCAGCAAAATACTCCTAAAAGTCTTTCCCAGTAAATATTTCACGATTCTATAAGCAAAAATTATCACACAAAGTCGAGAAGAGCCGTCCTTTCTGGACAACAATCAAATATCTGTTCAGCGATTTAATTGAATAATTTTTCCTTTACAAAAATACAAGGATTATTATAAAAGTTTAGATAAACAAGAAAAAATATCAAGTCTTATGAAGATTATTCAAGAATTATCTCAAAAGTCAACAATTGATGAGATTCTGACCAGATAATGGGGATGGAGGGGTGAATCAACCTGATCCGAAACAGAGATTATTGTCGAGAGTCGGAGAGAAAAGCAATGAATATCAAGGATACGTTACACAATTTTGTCCAGTACCTAACAGAGGCTTTTGCTCGCATTTTTAGTCCCAACAATGACGAATATCCCGATGTGGGGATGCAGCCTTTTGATTCTGAACCTTACCATGCTCCCAAGGGTAATTCTTAACTAAAAATGACAGATAACTGCTTTGAGATAAGGGTTATGGGTAGGGATAATAACCCTACCTGATTTTATAGGAAAATAATTAATCCTCTGCTTGCCAATCGGGACAACTATCACTATCCCAACCGTAGGGATGGAAACCGCAGACGAGAAGATTACCCCCGTAGATATAACCGTGATAATTACGGCAACCGATACAAGCAGGATGGGTGTTAGGATCGGGGTTAACTTTAGGAGTGAGGGTAAAATCCGAGGGTTCATCTAATTCCGAAAAGGGGTATTCATCGAGGTTAAAAAATTCCTCTAATTCCTGGGGTAAAACCTCTTGAATAAACTGTTCCAGATCGATGATAATTTCTTCATTGATTTCTTCGATAGTTTGGGTAACTTCTTGGAAAAAATTTTCAATTCCCAGTGCCACAGTTTCGATCACTTCCCAAAAATCTTTCTGCCAATCGTCCATGTTTATACTTGCGTCCCTTGTCTGGTAATAATTAATTATTTGTCGCTAAAATCTAGGTTTTAATCCTGTTGTAGTTTCCGTAATTCTTCCTGAAGACGTTCCACCTTTTGCCGCAATTCATCTACTTTTGGCTCGGCTGCTTTGCTGTCTTCCTCATCTTCAATAATTTCTATCCGTCGGGGTTCATGGGGAATATTAGATTCATTACCTGCCACCGTTTGCTGTTGTGCCTGTTTCACCAACTCATCAACGTATTTCCTCGCTTCTTCCGTCGTCATTTCGCCGCGAGAAATCATCTCATCGGCTAATTTTTGGGCTTGATTTCTTAATTCTTGTAAATTTACTTCAGCTTTTTCGGCGGCATAAGTAGCAATGCCTACGCCCAAATAAACTGCTTTTTTGACTAAATCACCTAAGTTCGCCATAGCAAAAATCCTGAATTGATCGCTCTTACTTCCTAGAATAAACGATCCTTCTCCCAAATGGAGATGGGTTTTGGGAGTGAGTGAACAGTGAACAGTAAACAGTAATCAGTGAACGCTTGCGCCGCTAATGTAACACCGTGAACATTTTTCAGCCAATATCCAAGAGAGCCATCGGTGAACTGAAAACTCATACTAAATCCGTTGAGTATAAGCTAGTTATGAGGAGAGGCACTCATGCAAAAGGCAAGAGGCAAAAGGGAGAATAAATAATCAGTTTTTAATAAACGGATTTAGTATCACATCTGATAACTGATAACTGGTAACTGGTAACTGATAACTGATGAGGTAAAGTTTTGTAAATAGATGCGGTGGTGGCGACACCAAAATTGATCGCTATAAAGATTAAATTTTAGTCAAATTGCTGGTTTTTCGCCCTCAAAACGACGATAGAGCCTCATCAGGTCATTTTTGACCTAAATAGTTTGATTAAGCTCAAAATAACTAAATATTGCGGATAGCTGCCGGCAGCTGGCTGCCGGCTGAATCGATTTGTGTTCATCCTCAGCAAAGATTTAAACTAAAGAATCGAGACAAGATTCCCGATTTAATCACAAAAAACTATGTTTCCTATTCATCGCCCCCGTCGTCTGCGTCAAACCCCTCAAATGCGCCGTCTGGTGAGTGAAACCGTCTTGACAGCCAATGACTTTATCTATCCTCTTTTCGCCACGGCGGGGGAAGGTATTGCCCGGGAAGTCAAATCGATGCCGGGGGTGTACCAATTATCAATCGATAAAATTGTTGACGAAGCCAAGGAAGTGCGGGATTTAGGAATCCCAGCGATTATTTTATTCGGGCTGCCGGAAAGTAAAGACACAGAGGCGACGGGAGCATGGCACGATCATGGTATTGTGCAGAAAGCGGCCACAGCGATTAAAGAGGCAGTTCCCGATCTACTCATTGTCGCCGATACTTGTTTGTGTGAATATACC
This sequence comes from Microcystis sp. LE19-10.1B, assembly GCF_027530565.1. NCBI lineage: Bacteria > Bacillati > Cyanobacteriota > Cyanophyceae > Chroococcales > Microcystaceae > Microcystis > Microcystis sp. LE19-10.1B. Next base: position 5,409 of record NZ_JAPZQM010000464.1, read on the forward strand.
AACCACGGTCATTGTGGTTATCTGCAAACGGGAGATTTAACCGGCAGGGTGTTAAACGATCCCACTCTGGGATTATTGCAAAAAACTGCCGTTTCCCAGGTAAAAGCGGGAGTGGATATCATTGCACCGTCGGGAATGATGGATGGTTTTGTGCAGGCAATTCGTCAAGGATTGGATGAGGCGGGTTATAGTGATACACCGATTCTTTCCTATACGGCTAAATATGCCTCTGCCTATTATGGTCCGTTTCGGGATGCGGCTGATTCTACCCCCCAATTCGGCGATCGCAGAACTTACCAAATGGATCCGGGTAATGCCAGGGAAGCCTTAAAAGAGGTGGAATTAGACGTATTAGAGGGGGCAGATATGTTAATGGTGAAACCTGCTCTATCTTACCTGGATATTATCTGGAGAATCAAGGAAATGACTAATTTACCCGTGGCTGCCTACAATGTGTCGGGGGAATATTCAATGATTAAAGCGGCGGCGTTAAATGGCTGGATTGACGAAAAACGAGTGACTTTAGAGACTCTAACTAGCTTTAAACGGGCGGGTGCCGATATTATCTTAACCTACCACGCTAAGGATGCCGTGCGCTGGTTAGCAGAGGGTTAAACTTGATGATTGAACCCACCATGCCGATCAGGATAAGGGGGTGGTGAGGTTGCTACTCTTAATTCTAGGGATTACCTGAAAAAAATACTGGCTCTTCTCGAATTTTTTGTGTGACAATTTTTGCTTATGTAATCCTGAAGTGCTTATTTGGCAAGACTTTTAGGACTACTTTGCGGATATTCTATCAGTATAGACCTCGTTTCCACACAGAAACCAGAAGAGCCAAAATACTTTCCAACGATTGAGTTCAGGAGCGGTAGATAACCTCTCATTCCAGCAACTACATAGGGCTGGCTGAATAAATCTAAAAACTTTGTTGGGTAAGACTTTTAGACCTTTTGTCAATCAAAAAGTACTGGATCTGGGAGTGATCGGGGGGAAATTTAGGCACTTTTTCCCTGAAAATTAGGTAATTGGCCACCTCA